>JANRKH010000054.1:0-21288 GCA_033763595.1 Rickettsiaceae bacterium | reverse complement strand
GATATACTTATGAGGCTAAGCCGAATAAATAAGATTAAAATAGGTGATCAGTGGCTACTCACTGAGGTAAATAGTAAAACTGCCAAGCTAATGAAAAAATTAAATTGGCATATTACGTAACAACATAGGGAAGTTTGGGCTTGAGCACAAAGCTTGCTTCTTATCACTGCTTATATCAAATATTACCTAACAGCTTTTGCTTTGTCGAAAAATTCCTTAAGCATTGATGGGTTTTTGGCAGAAGTCCAGATGAATGTGAATAAATAATACCAAATCTCTAGAATTAAATAATACTAGGAGCAAGTCACGAAGCCTACTCTCGTGTTAGGTGAGTGACGAGCTAGAAGAAAGTACTTAGCAATTGGATATATTATATGTTATGCAGGAAGGTCTTACCAATTAACGCTAAGACGGCAGCTGGGGAAATGGCACCTTGGTCTCATTCATCTACTAAAGTTAGCATTTTGATTTTTGGCGGGTGTACGTAGTAGCTTTCAACTAATTGCAGACAAGTTTTTGTTGTTTTGCGCAAGTTAAGCCTGAAATAGAGCTTGCTCTATTATTTTACCAATCCGCTCTTTTGAGAGACTAGCGTCAATCACGACTAATGAGCCTTTTTGTTTATAAAAATTTAGCAATCCATCAATTTGAGTCGTATATTGATGAATTCGCGTGAGAAGAGATTTGGTATTATCATCCTCTCTTGTAACAAAATTTTGCGAACCACAAATGTCACAAATGCCCTCTTTTTGAGTAGGTCTCGATTCTTTGTTATATATAGTACCGCAACTCGCGCAGGAAAATCTGTTTCTTATTCTGTTTTCTAAAGTATCAAGATTTATCTCGAAATATATAACTTTAGGATTAGTTGTTAGTATCTTATCTAGATATATCGCTTGATCCTGAGTTCTTGGATATCCGTCTAGAACACAATTGCGATCTTTGATTTGACTTAATGATTGTTTCACTATCTGATTGACCAGATCATCTGTTATTAAAGCTCCTTCTCTCATCATTTGAGCTATTTTACTACCCAGCTCAGATTCTGTTCTAGAAATTTTCCTTAGTAATTCGCCAGTAGAAAAATGCTCAAAATTATAATTTTTCTTCAGCAACTCAGCTTGAGATCCCTTGCCAGATCCTGGAGGGCCTATAAAAATTACAACCAATTTTCTACTCTATTTTTTTATTTTTATTTTTTTAATAGCTTGTTCGTATTTACTGCTAAACATATAAGTCTGAATTTGTGTAACAGTATCCAGAACAACATTCACAACTATAAGCATGCTAGTACCACCAAGTTCAAATGTCAATGAGATTCGAGAGGCAAAAATCTCGGGTATAAGACAAATAACGCAAAGATATATAGATCCAATAACCGTAAGACGTACTAAAAGATAGTCTATGTATTCAGCCGTATGAGGGCCAGGTTTTCTGCCAGGTATGTATGCCCCATACTTTCTTAAATTATTTGCTGTCTCTTCAGTGTTGAAAACTACTGGCGTGTAAAAAAAACTAAAAAAAATAATCAAGATAGCACAGAGTAAAATATATAAAGGCTTTCCTCTGCTTAAATTCTGCACTAATTCTTGTAAAAATGTTACGTCTGTTGATTTGTAGAAATTAGCTATTGTCAGCGGAAATAATAGAACTGAAGTTGCGAAGATAGGCGGTATAACTCCAGATGTATTTAATTTTAATGGTATATAGGTAGAGTCCCCTCCGTATATTTTGTTTCCAACTTGCCTTTTGGGATATTGAACAAGGATCTTTCTTTGGGCCCTTTCAAAATAAATAACTAGAGTGACTAGACCAAGTATAAGAGCGATAATTACTATGACCAGGATAGGTGATATCGAACCTCTTCGAGCAAGTTCAAAGGTTGTTGCAAAAGCAGATGGTATTCCAGAGACTATGCCAACAAAAATTATCAATGAAGAACCGTTTCCTATACCGTTTGCAGAGATTTGCTCCCCGAGCCACATAAGAAAGACAGTTCCAACTACTAAAGATGATACAGAAGATATGATAAAGAAATTTTTTTCGATTACTACCATAGACATGCCATTGTACGACATTCCAAGAAGACCTACGGACATTCCGTAGGCATGCATTGCAGCGAGGGCAACAGTGAGTAATCTCGTGTACTGATTAATTGTTTTTCTTCCGGATTCCCCTTCTTTCTTTAAATCTTCTAGAGGCTTATATGTCATAGATAAAAGCTGTATGATAATCGATGCTGTTATATATGGCATTATCGCTAAGGAGAATATGGACATTCTCGCAAGCGAACCTCCTGAGAGTACATTAAACATACCAAGAATACCCGAACTATTTTGCCTTGCAAATTCGGACAAAACTATTGTATTGATTCCTGCTATTGGTATAAAGGATCCTATTCTGCAAATCAAAAGCGCAAGAAGAGTGAAATAGATTCTCTTTTTTAAATCTTCTATTGAGTTTTTTGCTTGCATATCAAGGTTTTATTCTTTTGTGGTATGCTTTTCTGTCTGTGCGCTCTGGATGTTGCCACCAGAATCACTAATAGATTTTAAAGCAGATTTTGAGTATTCATTAAGATGAAATTTTAGCCCCACCTTCAAATTATCTCCACCAAGCAACTTAATTGTTGAGTTTGGTTTTTTTATAAGTCCTACTCTCCACAAAAAATCTGAATCTATCGTATCATTTTTGTTAATTAGATCGAGCTCGAGTAATTCATTAATTTGGTATATATGAATTACTATATTCTCTTTTTTATTGATGGGCCTAAATCCTCTTTTAGGTAATCTTGCTATTATTGGCATTTGGCCGCCCTCAAAACCTTTTATTGCAACTCCTGCTCTAGCTTTTTGTCCTTTTGTTCCTCTTCCTGATGTTTTGCCTTTTCCGCTTCCTATGCCTCTACCAAGTCTCTTCGAGGTCTTAGATGCTCCTGGTATATCAAACAAGTTATTTAGGGCTAGTGTTTCTATCATTATTGGACCTCTATTCTTACAAGGTGGGACACCTTCTTAATCATACCCAGAATTTCTGGGCTATTTTTTAAAATTCTTGCTCTTCCGATTTTGTTTAAACCTAAACCCACAAGATTTTGCTCTTGGGTATATTTTCTACCTATGGGACTTGCTATCTGAACCACTTTAATATATTCGGATGTAGTTGTTTTTTGAGTCATAAAATTATTTATTATATATATTTATTATTAGCGTTGTTAGTCGCGCATGTCTTAAGTCACGATAATGCAGACTTATTTCTTTATACAAAAGTATCCTCTAAATAATAGAAGTCTCAGCACAAACTGGACTTAAGTGGCCATTTTTTGTCAAATTTGTAGTTAAATTTGTCGTCGAATTTGTCGTTAAATTTGCCCTCAAAAATGCTTTTCGCTCCTCTTCATATTTATTTATGTTCAGGTAGCTAGAGCTCCCCTTTTTAAAATCTAGTGGCTCTACTTTTAGGCTATACTTGGAGTTTTTTACAAATTCTACAAATTTGTTTCACTATACATTCCTAATGCATTCTTATCCTTGATTATTATCTAATGCGCAATTGTTTATTTTAAGCTTTACCTGCACTAGCTCGATATAAAGCTTTGTACTAATTACTCTTATGTGTTTTACTATTTCCTGTATTTATTTCTGTAATTTTTATACCTCTTTTTTCAGCGATTTGCTTAGGTGTATTAAGCTTTCTGAGCGCATCAAAGGTCGCAGCGATCAATGTATGAACATTAGATGATCCCAAAGACTTTGCGACTATGTCATGTATGCCAATTGACTCAAAAATTGCACGCATTGCACCTCCTGCAATAATTCCTGTTCCTGAAGTTGCTCTTTTTATAATGACTTTACTTGCGCCAAATGAACCAATTACGTTGTGATGGATGGTCCTACCTTGATACATCGGGATTTTAATCATCGATTTTTTGGCTTTTTGGGAAGCCTTAGCTCTTGCCTCCCCAACTTCTTTAGCTTTGCCATGACCAAAACCTACCATTCCTTCTTTGTCTCCGGCTATAACGGATACAGAGAAAGAAAATTTTCTTCCTCCTTTAACAACTTTGGTTACCCTACTAACATCTACTGGTACTTCTACTATTTCTTTATCTTTGTCTGTTTTATCTTGAATCAGTTTACTCATTTTTGTTCTTCCTTAGAATTTTAGATACTCTCTAGCTTTGTCCGCTAAAGCTTTTACTACGCCGTGATATTTATAGCCACCCTTATCAAATACAACCTTCGACACTCCTTTCTCTGAGGCTCGTTTTCCGAGTAAAAAGCCAACTTTTTCGGCATTACTTATGTTACTCTGAGATTTATTGGTTTCCCTAATTGTTTTGTCAAGTGTAGAGGCAGAGGCTAATGTTATTCCTTTCTCGTCATTAATAACTTGAGCATACACATGCCTGCCTGATCTAAAGACTGTTAATCTCAATTTATCTATATTATTTTTAACATTCTTTTTTATAGCTGTTCTAACTCTCATTTTGCGAGTTTCGAATCTTTTAATTGCATTTTTCATATTTTTCTCTATTTGAATATAGTCCTTTCAAAGGCTTTGTAATCAAGTTAATCAATAATTTTTTCAGATCTCATTGGTATATTGAACAAATATACCAATGAGATCTGAATTGGGCATACTCTATATTTTTGTCAAAAAAATTAACCAATAAATTTCTAAAATAGAGCTTACATGAACTCATATTTCCCATAAATATTGGGATATAAGTTTTTCCTATTACTTTCAGCGGAATAGATAATATAAAACACGCTAATCACTGCTATAGGATAGCGAGATGTCGTACGTGCTACACATCTTCCTGGTATTCTGAGTATAACGCGCAGAAAATATTATATTATACTATTATAGTATTAATATCCTGAAAGGAAAACTTATTTAATTTACACAAGCTCTATTAAAAAACCACAATTCTCAGTTACAGTCACAGTTCTCTGCCTGATCTAAATCAGTATTTTAACAAGTTTTTTCTAGGTCAAAGTTTAGCTGGGATGTACTAGGCTTTGATTTGCTTCTAACATTACTTAACTCTTTGTGCTTGTTAATTTTAGCCCTAACTTTATCAAGTATTATCTACAATCTGGCAAGTAGATAAAAACTTGGTATTCTATTTTACTATGAAAGTTATTATATAGCTTTTGTATTATTATACCAATCCCCACTTACAAATGATCAAACTAAAGATCTAAACGAATTGAAGTCAGTCTCATCAGTACACGCATATTTATATGGTCTAAAAGCTGGCTCGCCCTAAAATTCATGCGTTTATTTTATTCTTGGAAGCTTTATTAAAACTTTTTCCAAGCTTATTTTTTTAGAGTAAAATTTTATTAATTGGTAATTTTGGTATAAAGATTAGTGATATACCATCCTTTTATTATACTTTAACCTTTTTTGCCCTCTTTACGTTGTACATACTGTCCTTTTTTCTTAATTCCCTTACCTTTATATGGTTCAGGTGGCCTCTGCGCGATAATTACAGATGAAAATTGTCCTAGTAACTCCTTATCAGGACTTTCAAGAGTAACGATATTTTGTTTTGGTGCTAAAGCGTTAATACCTTTAGGGATAGCGATTTTTGTGTTATGACTTTTCCCAAGAGATAAACTTAAGTAACCGTCTTTGACAGAGGCTCTATATCCTACACCATTAATTTCAAGTTCCTGCGTAAAGCTCTTGCTTACACCTATCACCATATTTCTTATAATGTTTCTCGCGGTCCCCCACATAGCCTTGGCATGTTTGTCTTCTTTTAGTGGTTTTACTATAATTTTACCATCTTGATTTAAAATCTCTATGTCGCCTTTGAAAGTTTTTTCAAGTTGACCCTTTGGACCACTTAACTTTACGTAAAGACCTTTTAGTTCAACCTGCACACCCGCTGGTAGCTCTACTGGTAATTTTCCAACTCTAGACATGTTGTAACCCCTTAAAAAACTTGACAAATAATTTCGCCGCCGACTCCTAGCTCTCTAGCCTTCCTGTCTGAAATAACTCCTTTTGAAGTAGACAAGATATAAATGCCGAGACCGTTATAAAGCATAGGTACATCTTTAATAGATCTTGTAATCCTTTTGCCAGGTTTTGATACTCTTTTTATTTCGCTTATCACCCCTTTTCCATGTTTAGTAAATTTTGGGTATATTTCTAACTCTTTAAATTTACCATTATCATGAATATCATATCCTCTGATATAGCCTTCTTCCTTCAAAACATCAAGGATAGATTTTTTTGCATTAGAAAAATAACATCCTACAGAAAGCAATTTAGCTTTTTGGCCATTTCTTATTCTAGTTATCATATCCGCTAGCGGATCGGTCATTGACATATTTTACCAACTTGATTTAATTACGCCTGGCAGCATTCCCATACCAGCAAGATCTCTAAGCATATTTCTAGATAGTTTAAACTTTCTAAAGTAACCTCTAGGTCTTCCTGTAAGTTCGCATCTATTTCTAACCCTGACCTTGGCTGAGTTGCGAGGCAAGCTCGCCAATTTAAGAACTAGCCCAAATCTTTCACCTAGACTTGTATCTTTGTCCATAATTTTATTTTTTAACTCTGTCCTTTTTTTAAGAAGGCTAGATACTTTACGTATCCTTTTGTAATTTTTTTGTATTGAACTTACTTTTGCCATAAAAATACTATTTAGTGAACGGTAAACTAAATCCCGCAAGCAAAGTTTTTGCTTCCTCGTTAGTCTTTGCTGTTGTTACTATTGTTATATCCATACCCCTTAGCTGATCAATTTTGTCATAGCTAATTTCAGGGAATATTATCTGCTCCTTGATTCCAAAGGTAAAGTTTCCTTTGCCGTCAAAGCTCCTAGGATTCAATCCTTTGAAATCTTTGATCCTAGGTAAAGCAACATATACTAATCTTTCTAAAAAATCAAACATTCTATCTTTTCTTAGAGTTACTTTACATCCTATGCTCATCCCATCTCTTAATTTGAATGTTGCTATAGATTTTTTTGCTTTAGTTATAATAGGTTTTTGACCAGAGATTTGAGTTAAATCTTTTACTGCATGATTTATTACTTTTGAGTCTGCAATAGCTTCTCCAACTCCCATGTTCAAAACTATTTTTTCTAGTTTTGGAATCTGGAAAGGATTTGTATAGGAGTATTTTTCTTGAAGAATTTCACGTATATTTTGATACTGATCTTTAAATCTTAACGCACTCATTTAGCACCTTCATTATCAATTAATTCCCCAGATAATTTTGCAAAACGTACTTTTGTCCCATCCTCTAATTTTTTGTAACCAATTTTAGTAGCTTTACCTAATTTTGGATCAAGAATAGAAAGATTTGATATATGAATAGGCATTTCTTTTGATATAATTCCACCCTCTGATTGTTTTGAGGGTTTAGTGTGTTTTTTAACAATATTAGCGCCAGATACTACAGCTTTATTTTTCTTGGGGATAACTTTTATCACCTGTCCGGTATGACCTTTGTCTTTTCCGGTGCAAACTATTACCTGGTCTCCTTTTTTAATCTTTAATTTAATCATTTTAAATAACCTCCTGAGCAAGCGAAATAACTCTGAGAAACTTTTTTGCTCTAAGTTCTCTGGTTACTGGGCCGAAAACCCTTGTTCCCAAAGGTTCGCCTTGTTTGTTGAGTAAAACAACAGAGTTTGTGTCAAATCTTATTACGCTTCCGTCATTTCTTCTAATCCCATTTTTTGTTCTCACGATTAAAGCTTTATGTACCTCACCCTTTTTGACTTTTCCATTAGGTACAGCGTCTTTAATAGACACTACTATTACATCCCCAATCCCTGATATCATATGGTGTGAACCACCAAGCACTTTAACGCACATCACTTTTTTCGCACCTGAATTGTCAGCTACATTCAGAATACTCTGCATTTGAATCATATAAATACTGCTGTTTATTTATTGTTATATATACCGGTTGGACTTTGGAATCGCTCTTTAATACCAGTCACCATTTTTAAATGAGTCGTTGCTCGTCGCTGAAGGCTTAGTATGTATAGTATACGTTACTTCTCCTTAGCATTATTAATTCTGGGATTCGGTATAATTCTGTTCTGTGTATGTTCCATATCAAAGATGTGATAACGATGCTATCTCCACCCCCGGATCCTCTTGTATACTACATAAACTTAAGTTCACGCGGTCGAAATGTCTACAAATCGTTCTCATTTCATGTAGAAACCTACAAAGATCTTTTTACAAAAGCAACTCTTAAGGCTTTACCAAATTTTATACACTTAGATCCTGTCACCAAAATAGAATTAAAATATATATTTTTATTCAATTGTCAAAGGTTTTATTGCCCAAAAAAACCTACAGCGATAATTTAGATAAAAAAGAACTCAATCTAGTTACTATAGATTTTTTTTTGGTCATCCATTGCATCAAACACATCCTCCCAAGAGCCTGTAGTTGCTGCTTTTGTATATTCAGTAACCCTATTTTCAAAAAAGTTAGCATGTTCAACCCCGTTCAAAATTTGATCTAACCATGGTAAAGGATTCGTTTCGACCATATAAATCTCATTTAGACCAAGTTGTTGCAGTCGTCTATCAGCTATATATCTTATGTATTTTTTTACATCTCGTGCAGTTAAGCCTTCGATTCCACCAACTTCAAAAGCAAGCTCGATAAATGCATCCTCGAAATGTACTATAGTTGCGCATGCTTCATAGAGTCTACCACGTAATTTTTCTGTCCAAACTTCTGGATTTTCGTGGCAAAATGTTTTAAATAGCTGAATTATGGAGTTTGTGTGAAGTGTTTCATCTCTCACTGACCAGGTAACAATTTGTCCCATACCCTTCATTTTATTAAATCTTTGAAAGTTAAGTAAAATAGCAAAAGAAGCAAAAAGCTGTAAACCCTCCGTAAAAGCTCCGAACACAGCTAATGTTGTCGCTATGTCCTCCTTAGTATCAACCCCAAACTTATGCATATAATCATATTTATCTTTCATCTCCTTGTATTTCAGAAATGCTTGATATTCGACCTCGGGAAGGCCAATTGTGTCAAGTAGATGTGAATAAGCAGCTATATGAACAGTCTCCATGTTTGAAAAGGCCGCAAGCATCATTTGAACTTCTGTTGGTTGAAATACTCTTGAATAGTGCCTCATGTAACAATTATTTACCTCAATATCTGCCTGAGTGAAGAATCTGAATATTTGAGTTAGAAGATGTTTTTCTCCTGGGGTTAAATTATATTTCCAATCTTTCACATCATCCGCAAGTGGGACCTCTTCGGGCAGCCAGTGAATTTTCTGCTGCGTATGCCATGCTTCATATGCCCATGGGTATGAGAAAGGTTTGTAAATGCTAGTTGCGTTTAATAATGACATATTGACCTCTTTTTTTTGAAATTTACTGGCATGATAAGCATTCTTCGAAATTCACAGGATTTTCTACCGCGATATTCTGGTTTTGCTTTAAAATTACGTCGTTTATATTATGTGAAACTTTATCTGCTCTTTGTATAGATGTTGATCTGCAGTAATAAAGGCTTTTCAGGCCCTTTTTCCACGCAGAAAAGTGAACGTCATTTAAATATTGCTTACTCACATTACCTGGTAGAAATACGTTTATGCTTTGCGCTTGGCTAATTAAAGGCGTCCTGTCAGCCGCAAGTTCGATTATCCATCTTTGATCTATTTCGTATGATGTTTTAAACACTTGCTTCTCGTGATCTGTTAAGAAATGTAAATGCTGAACTGAGCCTTCGTGCGTAGAGATAGATGACCAAACTTGATCATTGTTAAAGCCTTTTGCTTCAAGTAATTTTTCCAAATTTTTATTTTTCACTGTGAACGAGCCAGATAAGGTTTTTTGAGTGAAGCTGTTTGCTGCATATGGCTCGACTCCAGGCGAAGAATTACCCGCAATTACTGAAATTGATGCTGTTGGAGCTATTGCAGTTTTATATGTGAATCTTTCGCTAGATCCGCATTCAGCTGCGTCAGGGCAGGGGCCTCGCTCCTGTCCTAAGATATTTGAAGCTCTATTTACTTCTGAGTTAATATATTCAAATATCTTCTTGTTCCATACTTTAGACATAACGGATTCAATAGGAACATTTTTGGATTGTAAAAAAGAGTGAAATCCCATAACGCCAAGACCAATACTACGTTCTCTTTCAGCCGAGTATTTTGCCCTTGCCATTGTATCTGGTGCTGTATCAATAAAATCTTGCAGTACATTATCCAAAAACCTCATAACATCTGGTATGAATTGTTCATTATTTTCCCAGTCTTCGTAATACTCAAGATTAAGTGATGAAAGGCAGCATACCGCAGTTCGTTGCTTACCTAAATGGTCTATCCCGGTTGGTAAGGTAATTTCACTGCAAAGATTAGATGTTTTTACATAAAGTCCAAGTTTTTTGTGATGATCAGGTGTGTATCTATTAACTGCGTCTATGAATAATAAATATGGCTCTCCTGTTTCTATTCTGGTGGTTAAGAGCTTAATCCACAAATCTCTGGCTCTGACCTTAGATAGTATATTTCCGTCCCTTGGGCTTTTGAGTTCCCATTCTTCATCATTTTCTACTGCTTTCATAAAAGCATCGGTTACAGTTACTCCATGATGAATGTTTAAGGCTTTTCTGTTTGGATCGCCTCCGGTTGGCCTTCTTAGATCGATAAATTCCTCAATCTCCGGGTGATCAATAGGCAAGTATACTGCAGAACTACCTCTTCTTAAAGAGCCCTGTGAAATCGCAAGTGTCATAGAGTCCTGTACCTTAATAAAAGGCACTATTCCAGAGGTTTTACCATTGTCTCTCACTTTTTCGTTGATAGATCTAACATTTCCCCAAAAACTACCGATGCCCCCTCCACGAGCAGCAAGCCAAACATTTTCTGTCCATAAATCAACTATGCCCTCGAGACTATCTTCTGTCTCATTTAAAAAACAAGAAATAGGCATCCCCCTATCAGTTCCGCCATTGCTTAGTATCGGAGTTGCTGGCATAAACCAGAGTTTGCTCATGTAATCGTATATTCTAGCAGCGTGATCATCATTATCCGCAAAATGGCTAGCTACCCTCGCAAATAGATCCTGAAAATTCTCCCCAGAAAGTAAATAGCGATCTTTCAATATCGCTTTCCCAAAATTAGTAAGGAGTTCATTTCTCGACTGATCTACATTGACTTTGAATTTTATTTTTTTTGCAGACATTGTTATTGTGTGTTTTATTGATGAGGTAATGATATTACAAATAATTTCTTCTGACAATACGATATTTATACATATTGTAGTCAAATTATAGTTGACATACTATATATAGTAGTTTCTGAAAAATCAGATCAATGTTTACAAAGGCTTCAGACTGTTGCTTTTTTCTCTCGCACAAGTAGTAGTAAAGTTGATCAAATAGACTTCTTTAGACCTCCCAGAGTGACCTATAAGTACAGCCTTGGCATTTTTAAGAAAAAAGCTTGAGTTATACCAAATCCCATTTTAAGTACTTGCTTCTAGCTCGTCGCTAAAGGCTTACACGAGAGTAGGCTTCGTGACTTGCTTCTAGTATTATTTAATTCTAGAGATTTGGTATTATACCAAATCCCATTTTTAAGTACTACTTCGTCGCTCGTTGCTCACCTAGCATGTAGTAGGCTTCGCTCCTCGCTCCTAGTATTATTTAATCTGGGATTTGGTATTACTTGAACATAGATAAAGTATCTTTAGGGCTCAAAAGAAATTTTTTGGGCAAAATTACCGCTCAAGGTCAAGGTTATGTAGGAGGTCTATTGAAATAAAGTTGCTATTTTATTCTCCATGACGCCCGATTTGAGATCTTTAAAACCGTCTTCCGAGAGGCAGTGCACAAGCAACTTACCATTTTCTTCTTTGATGGATAAAGTGCCAGGAGTGAGGGTAATTGAATTAGCGTATAGCACAATATCGTTCAGATGGCTGCTAGACCTTGTTCTTAGTTCGTAAATTTTTGGGTTTATAGATGGTGTGCGCGACCAGATGATTCTAGTAACATTTACTGAAGATAAGACGATCTCCCTGATCAGCCAGACTGCATATAGAGCAAAATTGAACATGTTGCAAGATCCTCTACTAGACAGTACAAACGACGCAAAATTTGTTACAAATATAGCTATCATGGAAAAAATAGGAAAATGTTTAATTCCGTCAGAGCCTGCAATAACAAACCAAAATATGCATGAAAGAAAAAAATGAATCATTTTAATTGAATAGCTCATTTATTTTTTAGTATTTTTTACAAATGGTACAAAGATATTTCTCGGTATAACAAATTCTCTCGTGCCAAATCTCATTTTAAATGATCTAATACCAAATCTCTAGAATCAAATAATACTAGGAGCAAGTCACGAAGCCTACTCTCGTGTAAGCCTTTAGAGACGAGCTAGAAGCAAGTACTTAAAAATGGGATTTGGTATAATGTAATGCTCAATAAGAATAGACTTAGTCGTAGGTACTTATTTATATGCGCATGCGTAAGGAAGTCCTAAAATGCATATGTCAAATTTAACTCTAGAGATTTGGTATTATTCACCTCCGGATTTGATGTTAGTCTTAGTATCATTTAGTTTTTGTAAAGTAGATTCAACGGTAATTGCATTTTTAGCTCCGTCGTCAAAGCGAAACTTTAATTCTGGTGAAAATCTAAGTCCTGCTAGCTCAGTGACTTGATGTCTTATTATATTTTTTGATATTTCAAGGGATTTGGTGATAGAATCAGATAAACTAAAATCACCAAAAGGTAAAAAATAACAAAAAGCAATTCTTAAATCGCTCGTCACTTCGACTCTCGTTATAGTTATATTATTATTTATGAGATTAATATCAAGACCCTTTTTTCTTGAAAACACATCTGCTAAAATTTGCTTAATTAGATTTGCAACTTTCAACTGTCTGCTAGTATTTGATCTATTGGTTTTGAGAGATCGAGCGTGAGCTTTGTTAGTGGCTTTTGGTAACTGAACAAATTGTAATTTGCGTATCTGATCGTTACTGGGATACTCATTTACATTAGATCCATCTGGTAGTGGTGGAAACCCTGTGTTTTCAGATAATTTAGCTGATGATTCAGCTCCCTGCTTATCATGTAAGTCTTTGATTATGATTGTAGTTTTATGAGGTGAATATATATCAACTTCTTTATCAGAGGCAAGTTGCTGCAGAGGCTGATTTGACCAAGGTTGGTTATTTAGACCTTCTCGTTTTGTTGCAACCTCATTATCTACTTCCTGTTTTTGAAGAATGCTATGATCACTGGGAAAATTCTTCATGATTTTAATATTAGTTACTAAATTTAAGTGTTAATATTAGACTACTTGTCTTTTTTCTTCAACTGTTTCAAAAACCTCCACAGTGTCACCAACTTTGATGTCATCATAATTTTCAAATGCTATACCACATTCGTAATTTTCTCTTACTTCCTTGACCTCATCTTTAAACCTCTTTAAAGTTTTCAGTTTTCCTTCATGTATCACTACATTGTCTCGTAATAGTCTTACACCTGCGCCTCGTTTAATAATGCCTTTTGTAACATATGATCCAGCAATTTTGCCAACTTTCGTAATATTGAAAATCTGCCTTATGTCTACGCTGCCTAGATATACTTCACGCTTGATAGGAGACAACATGCCGCTGACAATAGATTTAATATCGTCAATAATATTATATATTATCGAATAATATCTTATATCTACCTTATTTGTATCTGCTAGCCTTGCGACTTCACCAGGCGCCCTTACATTAAAGCCAACAACCAGACCGTTTGTCGCTGTTGCAAGGCTAATATCCGATTCAGAAATAGCGCCAACGCCTGAATGTAAGACTCTTATCCTCACTTCATCTGTTACAATTTTTTTGATACTATTAGTAATCGCCTCAACAGATCCCTGAACATCTGCCTTAATAATTATTGGCAGTTCCTTTATAGGAGATTCTCCTGAAGCTTTTAAAAACATTTCCGCGAGTGAGGTTTTTTGAGTTTTATTGTTTTTTTGTTCTATGAATATTCGTTCTCTATATTCCGCAATATCTCTTGCTTGTTTTTCTGATTGTAAGACTGCAAATGCCTCTCCAGCAGCTGGCGCTTGGTCTAAACCCCAAATTTCTGCAGGCATGGATGGGGTACATTCAGATATATCTCTACCTTTGTCGTCTATCATACGCTTAACTCTTCCATATGATGTACCTGCTATGATGAGATCGGAATTTCTAAGTACTCCTCTTTGGACAAGTAATGTTGCTACTACGCCTTTGCCTTTGTCTATTTTAGATTCAATGACCGTTCCTGAAGCTGTTGTTTTTGCGTTTGCCTTTAAGTCCTGCATTTCAGCTACAAGCAAAATTGACTCCTCCAATTTATCTAGATTGGTTTTTTTGAGCGCGGAAACAGGAACGACTATTATATCTCCTCCTAGATCTTCAGGTACTAACTCATGTGTTAGAAGCTCTTGCTTTACTCTCTCGATATTTGCGTCAGGTTTATCAATTTTGTTAATCGCAACTATAATTGGAACCTTTGCTGCTTTTGCGTGATTAATTGCCTCAATAGTCTGAGTCATAATTCCATCATCAGCTGCTACAACTAGTACAACAATATCAGTTACTTTTGCGCCTCTACTTCTCATCTCAGAGAATGCTTCATGACCTGGTGTATCAATAAAAGTAATACTTTTTTTAGATGGAAGGTTAACTCTATATGCCCCTATGTGCTGAGTGATGCCGCCTGCTTCACCAGCTGCCACATCTGTTTGTTTTAAGGCGTCAAGAAGAGATGTTTTGCCATGGTCAACATGCCCCATAACTGTGACTACAGGAGCTCTAGGCGTAAGATCTTCAGGAGAATCTGGCTCATTAATAATTGCACTTTCTACGTCTTTGTCCATTATTCTTTTAACGGAATGACCCATTGTGGTCACTATTAACTCAGCTGTGTCAGCCTCTAAAGTCTGACTTGCAGTTGCAATTAAGCCAAGTTTCATTAATTCTTTAATAACGTCAGCAACTCTTTCTGACATTCTGTTTGCAAGATCAGACACTGTAATAAATTCAGGTAAAATAACTTCTCTATATATTTTTTCCTGTTTGACGGCATCGAGCTTTCTTTTTTCTTTTTCTTTTGCCCTTCTTATAGATGCAAGGCTTCTCGTTCTTACTCTCTCTGTCCCCTCTTCATCAGATTCAAGCATGCCAAATATGTCATTTTTTCTAAGTTTGCGTGGCTCTTCTTTTCTGATCTTCTGGACAAGTTTCTCAGTTTCTTTTTTAACCGGATCCTCTTCTTCATCTGAAGGTTTTGGGGTAAATTTAGGAGCTTTTTGTGTAATTTTAGACTTATTATTTGCATCTTGAGCGAGTAAGGCCTTAGAGGCTTTATTTTCCTCTTCTAATAAGTCTCTCTCTTTTATGCTATTGTTTCTCCTTTCTATCTCTATCTCTCTCTGCTTTGCATCTTCAGCTGCTCTTTTTAGTAAATTAAGCCTGCTGCGCGTTTCTGATTCAATATTGTTTTCCTCAGACTCTTTTGAGCGCGTGCCAGTCAAATTTCTTGATAGTAAACTACTTCTTGTTGTGAGATTGGATTTTTTAACCTCCACTGTGACAGTATTAGTTCTGTTAGATACAAATGTTTTTTTTAAATTATCTGACTCAATTAGCTTAGACTGATTCTGTCTATTAAGAGATAAAGTTAGTTTTTTAGGTTTGTTAGTATTTTCTTCGTCTTGGGACATTATTTCTCTTTAAAATTTTAATTGTATTGGGTTAATAGACTTTCTGTCTTTTTTCTAGTATTTTTTTGTATTATACCAAATCCCATTTTAATTACTACTATAGCTTGTCTTTTGCATTATAGTAGACCTCCTTACTTGCTTTTTGAATTAGACCAAATCCTATTTTTAATGAGCCAAATTAATGAACCAAATGGATTAAAGCTAGACTAAAGGCTCGCGCACCTATTTATAGTCTTTTATGTTGAATTAGCTACGTTGTTGACTCGTCGCTCACCTAATACTCATAGGCTTCTCTCCTCGCGCCTAGTATCTAATCCAATCTAAAAGACTATATATGGCCTTGTGTATGCTCGCGCTAAAATTCATATGTTCAGCTTGAATTCTTAGCTTTGGCATTAGATCTCCCTGCACAACCTTGACCCAGAGCAGTAATTTTATCGTCAAAAATTAGACCTTACTAGCAGTTTTGCTTTCGGCATGAGAGTCACTCCGCCCGCTCAAGGGAAAGAGATCCATATGCGTGATTTTACGCTCGGGTCTTTTTGCTATGCAAGTCTCCTATCACTTCTTCTGCTTTCTTCTTCTCGTGGCCCGTTTCGACGTATGCTTATTGGATTTGACTATGAGGCCCGCAACTACGTAAGCACTAAAAATGAGAGTAGAGTAGACCTCTCCGAAAAACTCTACTTCTCGTGGCAGTTCTGTCGCCTGCGCACATAGCTGGATCTTCATGTAACTTATGTACACTTTCGCTCCGTGTACTCCTTGGACTTGATCCCAAGGAAGCTAAGTTTTCCGGAGAGGTCTAGTATTATACCAAATCCCATTTTTAAATTATCAAATTAATGATCCAAACGAATTGAGGCTAGACTCACCTGTACGCGCATATTTTATACTAAATCCCATTTTAAGTACTTGCTTCTAGCTCGTCGCTAAAGGCTTACACGAGAGTAGGCTTCGTGACTTGCTCCTAGTATTATTTAATTCTAGAGATTTGGTATTATTCATTACCAGAGCCTTCAGTTCCAGGATCCATAGTTCTTGATTTGGCAAGATTTAAGAGATCTTGTATATCTTCGTCCGATGCTTTGAGCTCGGGTAAAATTGTTTTAAATTCATTGATATCAAGCTCCGCTAGGTCTTCAACTGTTTTTACTCCGTTTTCTGCTAGAATAATTAGTTGTTCAAGACTTATTGCAAGTATATCTAATAATTCTTGTTCTACACCTAAATTTTCTAACTTTTCAAGTAACTTGTTGTTTTTTTCCTCTACTACATTTTCAGCTCTAGATTTTAGCTCTGCTGCAAGATTAATATCAAATCCCTCTATAGATGCAATAGTCTCAACATCTTCCGTGGCGATTTGTTCTAAAGTTAAATAACCTTCTGAAACTAGTAGCTGTGCCATCACTTCCTCTATCTCGAGAGAATTGATTAGCACTTCAGTTGTTGAATTAAATTCACTGAGCCTTTTGCTAGATTCTTGATCTTCTGTTAAGATTTCCAGATGCCATCCTGTAATCTTTGATGCAAGTCTTACATTTTGTCCCTTTCTGCCGATCGCAATACTTAGCTGATCATTTGGCACAATCAGTTCAGCAGCTTTTCTGTCTTCATGAATAACTACCTTAGATATTACTGCAGGTGCTATCGAGTTTATAATGTACTTTGCTGTATCTTTACTCCATAGTATAACGTCAATTTTTTCCCCGCTCAGCTCATTCGTAATAGATTTGATTCTATTGCCTTTCACTCCGATACAAGAGCCAACCGGATCTATTGTTGTATCAGAGGAGTATACTGATACTTTTGCTTTTGATCCAGGATCTCTTGCGACTGCTCTAATCTCAATTTGGCCGTCATATATTTCCGGCATCTCAAGTTCCATTAACTTTGCAAGGAACATGTCATCTGTCCTTGATAAAAAGATTTGGGGTCCTTTGTTTTTTCTGACGACTTCTTTTACATAAGCTCTTACTCTATCATTTATTTTAAAATTTTCGGTTCTGATTTGCTGATCTTTTTTGATTACAGCTTCGGTGCGCCCTAGATCTATTGTAACTTCACCAAATTCAACTCTCTTGACAATGCCGCTCAATATTTCGCCAACGCGATCTTTGAAGTCCTCATATTGCTTTTCGCGCTCAGAATCCTTTACCCTTTGTATAATGACTTGCTTTGCAGATTGTGCAGCAATTCTACCTAAATCGATTGGTGGCAGATTTTCCAAAATTTCGTCACCAATTTTTGCATTTGGATCTCTTTCCATTGCATCTTCCAAGGAAATTTGAGTGATTAAGTTTTCGGGACTTTCGACAACCTGCAGTACTTTATAGAGCTTTATGTCGCCGTTTTTATGACTAATTTCAGCTTTAATATTTTGTTCGTTACCGTATTTCCTCCTTCCTGCTACCTGAATTGCAGTTTCCATAGCATTTAGCACTTGATCTATGGTTATTCCTTTTTCTCTTGCGACAGATTCTGCTATTTGCAATATCTCTATATTTGCATTACTCATCATTTAATCTCATTTATTAAGTTACTAGTTTAAAAGTTTTATTATAGTTAAGTTTTTTGAATTCAAAACTAGTTTAGTTGCATATGTTACGTTCGTATGTACGCGCCAATTTATACCAAATCAATTTATACCGAGTCAATTTATACCAAATCCCATGTTAAAATGATCAAATTCAATGATTGATAACCAATGATCGATAACCAATGATCAACAAGAATTGCAGAAGGGCTTGCCTGTACGCAAGGCATTATATCCGCTAAAAGCTGACTAGTCCTAAAATTCATTTGTTTAGGTTAAATTCTAGAGATTTAGTATTATACCAAGTTACATTTTTAACTATTTTTTTCTAGCTCGCAGCTTTAGCCAGCATGTAGTAGACGTCGTGATCTGCTCTAAGTATTATAAATTAGAGCTCTCAGTATAACCTTGACTTAAGAAGTAATTTTACCCTAAAAAATTGCTTTTCGCTCTTAAAGAGACTCTATCAATCTTTAGGTAGCTAAAGCTTCTTTTTATTAAAAATTCCTAGGTTCTACTTACTATGTGTTATGCTGTGAGATCGATCATATTTATCGCTTTTTTGACTTTGATAAAATTTCTCTAAACATTTCGTCAGTAAACACTAATCTCGCAAGTTTCACATTTTGAAATGGCACGTTTAAGATTGCGCCATCCTCCAATTTTACTTTAATTATCTGGTCTTCAGTTCCGAGAATAATACATTTAAAATGCCTAAGCTCATTGTGTTTCTCGTGTAATTTAATTTTGACAAGTTTTCCATTGAACCTATCAAAATCGGCTAATTTATTTAAAGGTCTTTCTACTCCGGCTGAGCTAACCTCAAGATAATATTTCTCGTTTAGAAGTTCCTCGACATCAAGTACGGCAGAAAAATTGTTGCTGGCCTTTTTGCAATCGTGAATGCTTACAGAGTTATTTTGTAAACTGTCTATCGCTATGTCTAAAATTCTCCTACTTTCGCCTGAATATTTAACATTTACTATTTCATATCCTATATTTTCTGCAACAGGAGAAAGAAGATAGTATATTTTTTTTTCAAAATTTGATAATTGCATTAGATTGACGCTGTCTTTTGGTTGCACTTTGCCTTCTTGAATAATATCAACTCCTATTTTTAAATACTTTTTTTTTCTAGCTCGGAGATGCAGCTAAAATATACGAGGCTCCCTGACTTGTTCTTAGTATGATAAAAAAATCTCATGTAAGTGTTGCAAACAAATTCCATCCAGACTAGCCAGCGCACACATATTCATAAATCCTTAAGCATACTAGCCCTAAAATTCATTTGTTCAAGTTTCATTCTTGGATTTGGTATTACTTATTCTAGAATCAAGGAATAGTTCATAGATTATATAGTGTTATAGACCCGAGTCTAGAGCAGAAATATTCTCTAGACATATTCAAGTAAAATACACAATACCGCACACAACATCTCATATATACTGCCACGGCGCCAATTCAAAGACCTACATTTTAGACAATTGATATAAAAAAAGGCGGGCATGAGCCCACCTAATCAATCACTTAAATCATGCACTAGCATATAGAAGTTGCAAATATTGTCAAATAAAAAGTGATGTTATGTACAAGGTCATATCATTTGAGACTAACCATGCCGCTGAGAATTGGGGCGTTGCTCCCAAGGTAGCAAGATCCTAATGTACTTATATGCCGGACTAAGGTCTTTCCGCTCCGGTATGTTCCTATTACTTCGCTATTCACTTCTCTCCCGTAATACCAAATCCCATTTTTAAGTACTTGCTTCTAGCTCGTCGCTCACCTAGCATGTAGTAGGCTTCGCTCCTCGCTCCTAGTATTATTTAATTCTAGAGATTTGGTATAAGAGGGTTTGGTAATTTTGTTTTCGAGATTGATTTGTGGTACTGTCTCGTGGTATGTATTTAATAGTTTGTTTTTTTTGGATAGGTATATTTTGCCTCAAATTAAAAAGACAAAATGTACATGATAGAAACGATTCTCAAAACTAGTTCATACAAACTGGTTTTGTTGAATTTGAAAGTGGAGAGCTGTTTATGGATTATTTGATATTTTGGACTTGAGTTTAGCTCTGGATTGATTGAATTATAAAGATTTTTAAACTCATCTATTAAATGATTTAGTTTATCGGGTGGGTCTACTATTTTTTTTAGAATGAGAAAAATCAGGTCATAGTCGTTTTCCCATGAAGATATACAATCCTCAGTGCAACCATCAGGTGATTGTGTTTGGTGGTTTTTGATAATTATTAAATTGCTATTGGCTTTATCATTCCCAATAAGATCTTGAGTAAATTTATACTCTATCCCAATTTTAGGCAAAAATTGATCTAAATGAGCATGTAGACTATTTGAAATTTTGCCAGCCTCTTCGATGTAAATTATGCACGTCAAAGGTTTTTTTGGTAACTTAGATATTTTGATTATGAAATTAAGAAAATGATAGTGTAAAAATAGCTTTTTATAATGTTGATAGTATAACTCAAAAACACCTGATCTTTCAATAAATTCTATCACTTTTTCCTTGGAGTTGCAGTTTATTTTCAACATTATATTGCGAACATGACTCTCAACTGTTTTAGTAGAAATGCCAAGGTAACGAGATATTGTAGCAGCTGATTTTCCACTGAGTATACTAGACAATATATCAATCTCTCTTTCTGTAAAAACAATATTTTTTATACATCCAAGCTCCAGAGTGCTTGGTGATGGTGAGTATCTTTGCCTCACTTTTATTTTGCTATATTTTTTCAACAAAATACACTTATAAGTTAAGCAATCATAGATTGTCATATTTTTCTTTTTTGTGCAAGATATTAGTAAAAAAAGATCTCTAATACCCTCTCCAAAATTTATTTATACCTCTGTAAGAAATTGCAGCACGTCGTCTTATATCTGCGCTTTGATATGCGGCAGAAGCCCCTAAAACTTCAATCGCTTTAGGGGCTTCTGAGTGTGAGACTTGGTACCTAATCTATTCTACAGGATCAGAATTATTAGATGAGC
>JANRKH010000053.1:0-15992 GCA_033763595.1 Rickettsiaceae bacterium | reverse complement strand
CTCTTTCAGGAAGAGATTCATACAATTTGTATTTACACTCGGTAGTATCAAGCTAAAATCTTCGCCAGATTCAGGATCTACCGCACTATACATATAGAAATTTTGGAATCCAAGCTTTACATCTATTGCAGTTCTACTTCCACTTGCAAACCATCCATGACCTATATTGGAGTGAGTCCCAAATCTTGCTTCGTCGAAGAAAAATATTCTTCTTTTATATTGATCTTGTTCGTATTTCTGTTGCAGTTTGATAGTGCTTGATCATGACGAAATTTTTATCTATATAAGGTTAGATAAACAATTATTGAGTAATAATAATGTCTAAAATAGTAAATTATGCAAGAATAATTGATCTAAAGCAATCTTTGTTACTTTTTAGTGAATGTCGAAAACTTAATCCTGATATAGATGCAATATCCAGGTTTATAGAGCATGGAGCTAATATAAATGAAAAAGATAATTTTGGCTGGACTCCTCTTCACTGTGTATGCCACAATGGCCATGAACAGACTGCAAAATTATTGATAGAGCATGGAGCTAATATAGATGAAAAAGATAATTCTGGCCTGACTCCTCTGCACCAGGCATGCTACTGGGGCCATGAACAGATTGCAAAATTATTGAAAGAGCATGGAGCTAAAATAGATGAAAAAGATAATTTTGGCTGGACTTCTCTTTATTCTGCATGCTTCAAGGGCCAGGAACAGATTGCAAAATTATTGATAGAGCTTGGAGCTAAAATAGATGAAAAAGATAATTCTGGCGGGACTCCTCTTCACTGGGCATGCGGCAATGGCCATAAACAGATTGTAAAATTATTGATAGAGCATGGAGCCCATGGTGATATGGCTTTACTTAATATTTTAATTGAAGCGCAAGATGTAAAAAAGCTTGAAAAAATTATTAAGCAGCCAGATGCCTCAGCAGAGCGACAAAATATAACTCTTCACACTAAAGCAAATAAGGTAGTTTTTTTTAGAGGAATGCTAGAGGGTGGCTTATCTTTTGAGTTTGACCCTCCGCTGCCTGATTATCTTGGTGTCAATTTTGAACTAGGAGGAGAACATCGCGAATTGCTGACAGGTATAGAACTGATTCTAAAATAAACTTATCTAATTCCTTTTAAGCAAGAAGAAATATATCACGCTCGACCTTTCTGCTGCCTACTTCCTATCTACAGATTTGTCCCCATGTTTGCAGCGCTGTAATGTTATTTCATGGAAATGGTATAAGTTCTAAAGAGATGGTGATTACAATACACCTATTGCATAACCCATTTATAAATGATCAAATTAAACGATCTAAACGCATTGAAGCTAGACTAATCTTTTCTCGCCCATTATATATATACTTGAGCATCCTCGCTATAAAATTCATATATCTTTATTCTGGGAAATGTTATAAGATCAAGCTCACTCATTATTATTGGTATTCTTCTGGTTTCCGCTTAAGAAACTTCTCATTTTTCTAGATCTTGAAGGGTGCTTCAATTTTCTTAATGCCTTTGCTTCTATCTGTCTAATACGCTCTCTTGTGACATTAAATTGCTGACCTACCTCTTCTAATGTATGATCAGTATTCATACCTATGCCGAATCTCATTCTCAGTACTCTTTCTTCTCTTGGGGTAAGGCTTGAGAGAATTCTTGTGGTCACTTCCCGTAAATTCGAGTGAATTGCTGCATCAAGCGGCATTATTACGTTTTTATCTTCGATGAAATCTCCGATATAGCTCCCCTCTTCATCTCCTACTGGATTTTCAAGACTTACAGGTTCTTTTGCTATTTTCATGACTTTGCGTACTTTTTCCACTGGCATAGAAAGTCTTGTTGCTATTTCCACCGGCGTTGGTTCGTACCCAAGTTCATTTAACATTTGCCTTGAGGTTCTAATGATTTTATTGATTGTTTCTATCATGTGAACCGGAATTCTAATGGTCCTAGCCTGATCAGCTATAGATCTCGTAATCGCTTGCCTTATCCACCAAGTAGCATAAGTAGAAAATTTATATCCTCTTTTATACTCAAATTTGTCAACGGCCTTCATCAGCCCTATATTTCCCTCTTGAATCAGATCAAGAAACTGCAAGCCCCTATTTGCGTATTTTTTTGCTATTGATATTACGAGTCTTAAGTTTGCCTCTATCATCTCTCTTTTTGCACTGGATTCTTGGCGCTCTCCTTTTTGCACTGAGAGAATGAGCTTTTTAAAATGTTCAATAGGTAGACCCATCTCTATTTCTATATCACTAAGGTTTGATCTAAATTCTTCGATTTTATCCTTTTCGTTGTCGAGTAATGCAATAAAAGCTTGGTCTTTTAGTTTTTCTATATGTTTTTCTCGATCAAAGTCTATTGTGCAATCAAGGTAATTATCAAAAAATGACTTCCTTTTAACTTTATATTTTTCAGAAAGTTTCAGAAGGTCCATTTCTTTAGATATTAAAGATTTATTAGTAGAGTAGAGCTTTGACGTGATCTCGTGAACTCTTTTTTCGTTAAGTTTTAAGCTAGAAACTTCTTCGACGAAGATCTTGAGAGTATCCGTATATTTCTTATTTTTTTTGATATTTGCCCGTGAATCCGAAAGATAAGTTTCCTTTATTTCGGACAATAAAGTATCTGCAAGAGATGAAATATATTCCATTTTTACTAAAGTGGAAGGCAAGTGCTGCTGCTCAATTTCTGAAACAGTCCCTGTGGTATCTATTGTTTCATCCTCGGAAACTGCATTACTCTCTAAATCTTCCGAAAAATCAGAATCATCTTGATTTGGGTTTGAATCTTCTTCTATATCTTCATCTGAAGTCGCATTTTCTTCTGCGTGATCGAAATTATCAGAATCCCCAGATATTTGAGTTTCAAGATCTATGATATCACGAAGCATCATTTTTTCTGACGAAAGATCTTCGTACCATTTAATCAAGCTTTTCATGAGGAGAGGACTTTCGCACAAAGACTCTCTCATTATTTTTTTGCCTTCCTCGATTTTTTGGGCTATTTCAATTTCTTTTTCACGGGATAGGAGAGCTACCCCTCCCATGTCCCTAAGATATAATCTTACAGGATCATCTGTGGTACCAGCAAGAGTTTCTTCCTCTTGGTTTTCATACTCGTAATCACTCAAAGATTGACCAATTTCCACATCTTCATCTATGGAAATTTCCATTTTGATATCATCTTCACCATCATCTTCGATAATATCAATACCAGCGTCGCCAAAATATGATATTGCTTTTTCTATTTCATCGACCGAAATATCCTCTGTCTCAGGCAGTGCTTTATTAATTTGGCTATATGTGACGGAGCCTTTATTCTTAGTATTCTCAAAAAGTTTATCTAACTTAGAGCCAGATTTATTATTTTCTTGTTTGTTATTGTCCATTTTAATTATCTTTTAAAGCAAATTTTGCGTCTTGTTGTCTGATTTTGTCTTTAGTAGTTTTAATTTCTTCGAGGTAAAATTCAATTCTTTCATCTATGTTAGTAGAATTATTATTCATTATAGACTTAAATTCTTGATTTAGAGTATACAAATACCTTTTGGATAGTAAATAATCTAACACTTCAGTGTGATTATTATAATGAGAGGTGCCTTGTGTTGATTTAATATATTTTGAAGATATTATTTCAAATTCCTCATAAAAGCTAGTCTTTTTTTTATCAATTAATATAGGTTCTGAGTTGTTATGAGAAAAATACTCTAGTATATAATCGATAATCTCAGATTTCGATGAAATGGGACATAAAAACTCTAGCGTGTCTTTAATTTTAGAATATTCTATATTATTCAAATTGTTAATTATTAGACCAATTATAAGATCGTCAATATTATCTATTTCGGAATGAAGTTTATCGTTTTTGGCTTGCAAAAGAGTTGTTGACGTTTGTTTGGTTTTTTTATTATATAACTCCCAGCATTTAGATTTAAAGTATTTCTTTATGTTATTTCTTAGAATATTGTCATTTATTTTAGATGAGTATGAATCAAGATTTTGTTCGAAAGTCGCTCGATCTTCTGCTGTTTCTAATTTTATATCCTTACTTAACATAAAAAAAATAAAATCAGAAAGGCTCATTCTATCGTCTAATAGTCTTTTGAAATTGTCTCTACCGTATTTTTTGATAAAATCATCAGGATCTAGTTCAGATGGTAGCAAAATAAAGCTCAATTTTTTTGACCCTCTAACGAATGGAAGAGCTAAATCAACAATTTTCTTAGTAGCTCTTTGTCCTGCCGCATCACCGTCAAAACAAATGATTATTTCTTCTGCTATTTTCCAGAGCTTAATGAGCTGCGATTCTGTTACTGCCGTTCCAAGCGATGCTACAGCATTCCTGAAGCCTGCTTGGTGGATTGCGATTACGTCAAAATAACCTTCAGATAAAATCACCGAGCCTGTTTTGTGCGCACATGAATATGCAATATCCTCACCGAATAGAGATTCTCCTTTTTTAAAAACTTGCGTTTCCGGGGAGTTAACATATTTTGGCATTTCACTACCTATAGACCTTCCCCCGAAGGCTATAACTTTGCCAAAATTTGAAACAACCGGAATAATAATTCTGTTATGAAAAAACTCATAATATTTCCCATCCCCTTTTTTTACAACTAATCCTGACTCCAGAAGATCTTCAAGTCTTACATTTTTTTTTGAAAAATATTTTAATAAATCACCATGCTCTCCAGTATAACCCAAGTTATACTGGATTATGGCATCCTTGCTTATTCCGCGCCCCAAGAGAATTGATGTAATTTTTTCATTCATATTTGACGCAAAAAATTTGCTTGCTTCTTTCATGGAAGCCGATATCTTATCAGATAGTAATTGACTTTGCTTTTCCTCTTTGCTAAACTTTGGGACTTCTATCCCGAATCTTTCTGCAATTTTTAGCGCAGAGTCTCTGTATTCTAAACCTGTTTGTTCAGATTCGAATTTAATTACATCTCCGTGTGCGCCACAACCAAAACAATGGTAGAATTTCTTTTGGTCATTGATCGTAAATGAAGGACTTTTTTCGGTGTGAAATGGGCATATGGCAGAATATTCGTGTCCACGCTTTGTAAGAGATATATATTCCCTTGCTACATCTGATACGCTTATATTATCTCTTATTTTTTCGTAAAAATTGGAAAAGCTATATTTCATTTATTAATGTAAATTTTATATCTGGAGCCAAAGGGAAAAGGTTCTCTACATTTTCAAGATTAAATTTTTTTATAAAATTTACACTTGAAAACATATTAGTGAATGATTAATTAATATATATACTGCCCATACTGCAAGAATGGCTTTTTGATTTTTTGTAATGTTGACTTTATCATGGAAACAAGTGCTTCATTACTCAAAATCTATGACAATTCTTAATGCTGCGGGCAATCTATAATTATATTAGATAGTGATAAACTTCAAGTAAAATTAAGGTAGTTTTTTTATAATTTTTTAATTTATAATATTTGTTGTAATATCAAATCTGAAGGATTAAAAAATACTAAGAGCAGGTTATGAATCCTACTGATCTTTAGGCAAAGAGCTTGAAGAAAGTAGCTAAAAATTGTGCTGTGTTTAGTTGCAATTCATTAGTTAGTATTCTAAATATTCTAAAGATAATTAAGTCCTTTATGAATATATTTCAAAGGTTTTTTGATGTCGTTCGCAAGTCACGAGCTTATCATCATTAAGTTTGACTTAATATAGCATAAAGTGTAACATACAAAAAAATATATGTGATGGATGAAAAATGAGTAAATTTCCAATTACAAAAAAAGGCTTTATAAAGCTACAAGAAGAAATAAAATACCTGAAGAGTCATGAAAGACCTAAAGTTATTGACGCAATATCAACTGCAAGAGAATTTGGTGATTTATCTGAAAATGCAGAATATCACTCTGCAAGAGAGAAGCAGAGTTTTGTCGAGGGAAGAATTCTTGACCTAGAAGATAGATCAGCAAGAGCAGAAATAATAGATCACGAATCCTTTTCGACTGATTCTGTCAAATTTGGTGCGTCTATAAAAATTCTAGACGATGATACTGACGAAGAGAAGGAGCTATGCATAGTTGGCGAGTATGAAGCAGATATTTCTAAGGGTTTTATTTCTATATCCTCACCGCTTGCTAAGGCTCTAATAGGAAAGCAGAAGGGTGATGTTGTTCAGGTAGTAACACCAAAAGCATCAAAATCTTACGAAATTTTGGACATTAACTATAAACCACTAGACATATAGTTGAATCGGAGGCAAATTATGGCAGATATTACAGCAAATCAAAAATCTCAGGTCGCATTACCGGAAAGGAGTCTTGCGCTTTATCTTCAAGAAGTAAATAAAATACCTTCGCTAACTGAAGAAGAGGAGTATTTGCTTGCGAAATCTTACATCGATGAAAACAATCTATCCGCAGCGCAAAAGCTTGTTACGAGCCACTTAAAACTTGTAGCGAAAATTGCGCTCAAATACAGAAACTATGGACTCCCTTCGAATGAATTGATTTCTGAGGGGAATATTGGTCTCATGCATGCGGTAAAAAAATTCAGACCTGATCTGGGCTTTAGACTTTCCACTTACGCAATCTGGTGGATTAAGGCTGCGATACAAGAATATATACTCAAGTCTTGGTCTCTTGTAAAACTTGGCACAACCGCTGCGCAGAAGAAACTATTTTTTAGTCTTGGAAAAATGAAAAACAAGATTAGATCCTCGGAAATGCGAGAGGTGCAGGATTCAGATTATCAAGAGATAGCATTAAGTCTTGGCGTTGATAAAGCTGAAGTAGCGGAAATGGATAGAAGACTATCTCACTCTGATTTGTCTTTAAATCAAATTTCTTCAACAGACGGAGATTCAAGGGAACTTATTGAATTAATTCCAGAAAATAGACCATCGCAGTATGATGTTTTAGCGCAGCGAGAGGAGCACGCCTGGAGAAAAGATGTTCTGCAGAGAGCGCTTAGCTCATTAACCGAAAGAGAGTTTTTTATAATTCAAGAGAGAAAACTCAAAGAGGAAAATGCAACTCTTGAAGAGCTGAGTCAAAAACTTGATATTTCTAAGGAGAGAGTGAGGCAAATTGAAACAAGAGCATTTGAAAAAATGCAGCTTTTTGTGATGGCGGAAAAAGAAATGTCGAAGAAAGAGCTACCTTATTATAACTGAAATCTATACTTAAGACTTAAAAGTTAAATTATAATTAAAATTTTTTAAACTTTAGCACTTTATAGATTCGGTATTACGCTTTAAAATTCGCTAGTATCAACTCTGAATAAATTAAACTCTTCATATGAATTTTAGTGCTTCCTCACGTATGTGTATATAAATACATGCATATGGCTTACCCCAGCTGCAATTCTTATTTATAATCGAATTTGATTATTTAACGGGGATGACACTTTGACTGGATCCCCTCCTTCGAGGGGATGACACGTAAAACTCACAGGGATGACACTTTTTCATTCCCGCTTCCTTTTTTGTCATTCCCGCTTCCTTTTTTGTCATTCCCGCGGAGGCGGGAATCTAGAAGAATTATATTTACTGGATCCCCTCCTTCGAGGGGATGACATCGTAATCGTAATTGTCATTCCCGTGTCTCCTTTTTTGTCATTCCCGCATCCCTACACTGTCATTCCCGCGGAGGCGGGAATCTAGAAGAATTATGTTTCCTGGATCCCCTCCTTCGAGGGGATGACATGTTTCCTGGATCCCCTCCTTCGAGGGGATGACACCATAATTGTCTTTCCCGCATCCTTTTTTTGTCATTCCCGCGGAGGCGGGAATCTAGAAGAATTATATTACCTGGATCCCCTCCTTCGAGGGGATGACATCGTCATTGTCGTTTCCGTCTCCTTTTTTTGTCACTCCTATAAAAGTTAAGTAATACCAAATCGTAGGGATTAAACAATAGAAGCAAGTCACAAAACTACTATGTGATATTTAAGCAAAAAGCAGGTAGTTAAAAATGGGAGTTAGTATCAGACATTAAACTTAAAATGTATTACATCTCCATCTTGAACAAGATAATCTTTCCCCTCTAATCTTAATTTGCCAGTTTCCCTAGCCCTGGCTTCACCTCCAAGGTTTATAAAATCTGCAGAACTTATGACTTCTGCTTTAATAAACCCCCTCTGAAAATCTGTATGAATTATACCAGCAGCCTCAGGGGCCGTCGCGCCATCCTTAAATGTCCAAGCTCTTGCTTCTTTTGGCCCTACCGTGAAATAGCTTTTTAAGTCAAGTAAGCTGTAGGATTCTCCGATGATTTTACTGAGACCTGTTTTGTTTAATCCTAGATGCTTTAAAAATTCAATTCTCTCTTCTACTGTTTCTAATTGCGCTATCTCCTCTTCTATTTTTGCGCAAATAATTACAGCTTTAGCGCCTTCTCGCTCCGCTTTTTCTTGTACAGATTTAGTATAATTATTACCTTGTAGTAGATTTGTTTCGGTAACGTTACATACGTATAAAACTGGCTTTGAGGTAATAATTTGCATTGCTTTAAGCGCATCTTTCTCGATTTTATGCTTGAGCGTTCTTGCTGGAACTCCATTTGCAAGAGCTTCTCTCACAAGAGCTACATCGAGTTCTGTGAAGCCTACATCAGTTTGCTGCTTGTTTTTTTTGGCGATATTTTTAGCTAATTTTTCTATTGTCTCAAGGTCTGCAAGTATTAATTCAGTTTCGATAATATCTATGTCGTATAAAGGGTCAACTTTATTATGAACATGCGTTATATTTTCATCGTCAAAGCATCGGACCACATGTACTATAGCATCTACTTCTCTAATATGACTTAAAAATTTATTGCCCAGACCTTCACCTTTACTTGCTCCTTTAACTAGTCCTGCAATATCCACAAACTCCATCTTAGCATAGATGATTTGCTTAGATCCAGCGATCTTACTTAAATTATTCAGCCTATCATCATGTACATCAACAATGCCGGAATTCGGTTCAATCGTACAAAATGGGTAGTTAGCGGCCTCGGCTGCCTGAGTTGCGGTTAGGGCATTAAAAAGAGTTGATTTACCTACGTTTGGCAGGCCGACAATACCGCATTTTAGTCCCATTTGATTCCCTTATTTTTTGTTAAAGCTATAGCCCACTTTGATGCAGGGTATTTTTCGATGAGTATTTTTTTGTAATGTGAGGAATTACTTTTTAAGCCTATCATATCGTAGCATTCGGCAATTCTATATAAAGCTTCTGATACTACATTAGTTTTACCATAATGAATGATCACTACTTGATAACGATTAATCGCACCTATGATATTTTGATTTGTTTGATAATATTTCCCGATCTCTACTTCTTTTTTTGCGACGTGATTATCGATAAGTTCTATTTTTTGCTTTGCTTCTTTAGTATATGCAGTTTTTGGAAATCTATCTATAAGGGCCGTGAGTGCTTGCTTGGCCTTTTCAGCATATTCTGACGAATGATTTGAATCTAATACTTGTTCATAATAACACAACCCATTAAGGTAATAAGCGTAAGAGAGATGCTTATTGGCCGGATGGATGAGCATAAAATTTTCAAGTACATCTATTGCATCGTCATATAGTTTGGCCTTATATGCGCTGTATGCTTCCATAATTTCCGCATCTGGTGTTAACTTATGTCCGGGATGCTGGAAGTATATCTTGCCGAACTGTTCGTAAGCCTCTTTGTATTTATTATCTTTGATTAATTTTAGTCCCTTCGAGTAAAGCTCTTCTGCTGGAAAAATTTGCTCTTCATCATTAGTATGAAAAGATTTGCATGCAGATATTAATGTCAGTAGTAAAAATATCTTTAAAATTTTTGTCATTAACTTTCTAATTTTTATTTTGCTAGTTTTGGTTACGTGTTTGAAGTTATAATACCAAATCTCTGGAATTAAATAATACTAGGAGCAAGTCACGAAGCCTACTCTCGTGTAAGCCTTTAGCGACGAGCTAGAAGCAAGTACTTAAAAATGGGATTTGGTATAATACTCTCAACGCCAAGATTATAAAGAGTATACTCATTTCATAAAGCTTGCTTAAAATGTAATATTATCATTTCCTTCTATGGATTGTATTATTTGATAATTGCACCTTCTGCATAATTACTGCAAGTATAATAGTAAGCGCTATTATTGCAACCCACCAAATTTGCCAAACCCCAAATGATACCATACTGATTATCATGTAATTGACAAAACATCCTGCAAAAACGCAAGTCCAAATTAAATTCTTAGACATAAGATACTGGTTGTGTATTTTAGCTAATATTTTATATAATATAAAGGAGAAAAATACTAGTCCGACTACCCCAAGTTCAAGAAATATTTGCATTGGATTATTATGGGGATGTAGCGGTAAAGGAGACCATTTGTACTGATTGTAATATATGAACTCCTTCTCCTCGTTTATTGGAAATGACCTAGAAGACTCAAATCCATATCCTAGAACTGGGTTTTCGCTAATTTTCATACTAGTAAATTGCCAAATAAATAGCCTATGTTTTGCTGAGTCAGGTATCGTAGGATATCTTTTGCAAATTACTTCAGGTGACTGGATGTAAGCTAATATAGGTAGTATAAAGAATACAGGCATAATTAAGTATTTAGCAAAATAAATGATTTTTGCTCTGGTCAAATAAGAGACAATCAAGGCTAAAAGTCCAAAAATAAACCCTATGTAACTTGAGAAACTATCAGAGATACTGAGTAAATAGGCAATAGAAGCGGCCATTACAAAAGCTAATTTATATTTTCTTGAGATAAGTTGATAATATAAAATAGGCCAGCTTATTAGCGATAAAATAGCGCATCCTCTATCAAGGAAGTATAACGCAAAAGGCTTATTTGACGCATAAAAAAATGACCGGAAGCTTGTGCTTATGGTACCTTCTGTTCTCATTTCGACTAAAAAAACTATTACGCCTGTAATAGAACCAAAAAAAAGAGGTTTGTAAATATTTGATTTTACATCACCAAGGCTTAACCATTCTATGTTAGAAATGTATATTGTAGCAACAGATATGAGTAAAATTTGTAAATATCTATATAGTATATTTGATTGATCGATGGACCATTTGCAGCTTATCAAAATCCATAAAAGAAACAATAATTCAGCTTTGTAATTCTGAATGACCGAAAAATCAATCTTGCTGACATTTTTAAAAATAATTAGCGCAAAAATCAAAGCGCTTAAAGGGCCCGCAACTAAACCCGCAGGCATACATAAAGACGGAACAAGAAATAACAATATTTGAAATATATTTGGCATAAAATTATGAACAAGCAATCGCCATTAACATATATACAGGATGTTCAGGTGCAGATATGGAAGGACTACTTGAAAATATCCACCCATCGAAAATCACTTTCTCTCTATCATTTAACACTCCCTCCTTCAGTGTAACTAGTAGAGCGCTTTCTCCATCGCTAGTTTTGGCGCATTTGTGCAAAGTTATTTCCGCATTTTCATATGTGACCTTATCGCCAAGATTTACGACAAATTTTTTTGAGTTTGCAGTAATTTTATTCAGAATAATAACCGAGCCTTTCGCAATAATACCATTAGAATTTTTCTCAAGTCCAAAAATATTTATATCCTCAGTTGCTTTTACATTAAGGCATATGAGCAAGTAAGAAAATATAAAACAATTCCTCGTAAAAAGCTTCATGAATAAAAATATATAAATTTAGATTTTTGGTGCCCCTGGCCGGACTTGAACCAGCACGTACAAAAGTACTGCAGATTTTGAGTCTGCCGCGTCTACCAATTTCACCACAGAGGCATAGGAGTTTATTGTTAGTTTTTTACAAAATTAGTTTACATTTGTCAAATATTTCTATATCATCCCTCTCTTAATTATGGTCCATATCATGGTCCATTCTATCTACCACAACACTAATACCAAGTCCAATTAGTACTTATGTATAGTTCGAAGCTTACATAAAATACATCATAGTAGGCTTATTTTCTTACTATAAGTATTATATTTGAAATTGTATTTGGTATAACAAATTTAGCTAGCAAACTTACAAAAAAAATACCAAGAGATTATCAAATGAAGCAAGGTTTAGGGCAGGGGTTAAAACATGATTTATCAGTTTTAAGGGGGCTATTTTTTTCAATAGTTGTTATTGCTGCTATTACATCTATAGATCAAATTTTTAAAGTTTTAATTATAGAGCTGCTAAAATCTAAATATGGCATGAATATTAAAGTGACCGAGTTTTTTTCATTGGTATATACTTGGAATTACGGCATAAGTTTTGGTTTATTTAGTAACTTTTATCAATATAGTAACTATATTTTTTTAGCTATTAATTGCCTACTTACGGGATACTTATTTAGTCTATTGATTAGAACCAAAAGTAAATTTATGCACTCCGGTCTTGTTCTTATTATTGGAGGCGCTATTGGTAATATAATTGATAGAATATTTAGAGGGGCGGTTTTTGATTTTTTATATTTCCACTATAATCAGTACAGTTTTCCAGCATTTAATCTTGCTGATAGTTTTATAAATATCGGTGTATTTTTTGTATTAATTTCTTTTATAAGATCAAGGTGAATTATAAATAATATTATAGTCTTTTATGTTGAATTAGCTACGTTGTTGACTCGTCGCTCACCTAATACTCATAGGCTTCTCTCCTCGCGCCTAGTATCTAATCCAACCTAAAAGACTATAGTAGCAAGTCAAGAAGCCTATTATATGTTATACCAAATCCCATTTTTAAGTACTTTCTTCTAGCTCGTCACTCACCTAGCATGTAGTAGGCTTCGCTCCTCGCTCCTAGTATTATTTAATCTGGGATTTGGTATTAGGTAAACGACGAGCGACACGTATTAGTTAAAAATGGGGCTTGGTATAACAGAGTTTTTGTATAACTTTAATGCTTCAGATTAACTAGTATCATATAATTCGTGGTGCCGCTAGAGAGAATCGAACCCTCGACCTCATCATTACCAATGATGTGCTCTACCACTGAGCCATAGCGGCGTAATTTTATACCGAATTTCAAATTTAAATAGTCAATTTCAAAAGCCTACTTCAAAAAGCTATTTTAGGTTGATAAAAGAATAATTTACGTATATATATAATTTTAACTAATTTCAAACAAATATTTTTAATATATCGCGCTAGACTTTGATCAGCAAAATCGCAAGTAGCACTTGCGGTCATGGATGCTTTCCACTTTTAAGCGTGGATCTATCGCATAAAAACTAAAATGGCAAGTGAAATTCTTAATAGCAAAACCAACTAATAATTCGCATATTATGTGCAAAACGTCAAGTGTTAATGATCAAAACGATATTTTAAATAAACTTGCGACTAAAAAAGTGCAAAAAAAACTAGAAAGAAATTTAAAACTCTCGGATAATTTAAAAAAAAATATCCAAAGAAGGAAATCACGAAAATCTAATAAATTTTCGTCATGAGGCACGCTATCATTGACCTAGGATCAAATGCGATTAGGGCATCTGTATATGAAAAAAACACGCTTGGATCAGTAATATTATTTAATCAAAAATTCAAAAGCGATACTGCCAGTTTGCTTAGTAAAGACTCTTTTGATGTTAAGCATGGCATATATACTATCTTTGATTATTTTAGTAAAATTTTTGACAATTTAAATGTCACAAAAGTAACATGTGTTGCTACTGAAATTTTGAGAGCACACGAAAGGTCCTTTTTATTTGTTGAGGAAGTATACAAAAGATTTGGTATCAAAATAGATATACTCACTGGTAACGAAGAGGCTAAATTATCTGCGCTTGGGGTGATCTCCTCTCTTAGCGAGGCGGATGGTATTTCTGTAGATCTTGGTGGCGGTAGCCTTGAAATCGCAGAAATTAAGGATAAAAAAGTAATCAAAGTTGAATCCATAAGAAGACAATCTCTACCTGACAATTCAGAGAGATCAGGCGATAACATAACCCGTTATATTTCAAACGCTTTTGCAAATAAAAAATACCAGACTCTCTATCTTATAGGAGGTACTTTTAGGTTACTTGGTCTTTTGTACATAGACTATACAGAGAGTAAAATTAAGAATTTGCATAATCTTACTATTAGCGTCGGAGATTTTTTATATTTCCTTGAAAAGGCATATCTTGACTTAAAAAATCTTAAGTCTTTAAAATTTTTAAGTATTACTCTAAAGTCAATACAAGATACAACTGCCGTTGTAAATTTTTTTAGCCCTGACTCAATCGTAATATCTACATATGGTCTAAAAGAAGGGGTTCGATTTGTAAATTTGCCAATAGAAGAGCAAGACAAGGATTTGGTCATAGAAAGATGCAAGGAACTAGACCAAACAAGTTCTGTAGTAAACTTAAATAGCTATTTACAATTAGTTGAGTCGATTGGCATCGAATTGCCTTTGTGTCAGAGGCGCCTTTTTTTTGCAGCTCTATTTTTGACTAGAGCCACCAAAATGATAGATCAAAATTTCGGTTTTGATTATTTGTGTAATTTTATGTTAAATACAGACATACCATTTAGTCATTCGGAACGAGCGATTTTAATTTCGATTTTCTTGTCGTCTCACAATGGTTACAACCAAAAAACTTATAAATTTATCAATGTTATATTGTCGAAAAAAGAACTAGCGTTGGGTCAAATTCTAGGCGCAATCATTAAAATAACTTTTTTAGTTGAGGGAGGATTAATCTCATCTCCAAGTTTTTCGATTGTTAAAAAGGAGCATTATTTAGAGATTGTGCATAAAAATATCATGCCAAAAATATTATTTGACAAAATCTGTCAGCAATTAAAAATCCTTTCCTCTAGTATTAGAACCTACGGATCTTCTAAATAATACCCTCAAGTCTAAAAATAAAACTATTTTTGTTACTATAGTCTTTTAGGTTGGATTAGATACTAGGCGCGAGGAGAGAAGCCTATGAGTATTAGGTGAGCGACGAGTCAACAACGTAGCTAATTCAACATAAAAGACTATAAAAGTATAATATCCAATTTTGTTGAAATATATTCAGCATATTATATAGTTTTGCGAAAATGCGTATTATTTTATTAATAGGAAAATATTGGAGAATATCAATAAAGTAGAGAATCTGATCTATCTTTTTTCAAAGCTTCCGGGTCTTGGGCCCAGATCAGCAAGACGTATAGTCTTGCATCTGATAGATGATAAGCACCATAGGATGAATTTGCTTGCAAGTGCTCTGCAGGACGTTAATTTGTCCATTGTTGAATGTGATGAGTGTTTTAATATAGATGTAAAATCACCTTGCTCGATTTGCGAGTCAGATGCAAGAAATAAGGAAATTATAGCCATTGTTGAAACTATTGGAGATCTTTGGGCTCTTGAAAGAAGTAAAATTTATAACGGCCTATTTCACATACTAGGCTCAAGTCTTAGTGTTGCGGCCAGTAGAAAACCAGAAACACTAAAATTACACAAACTAGAAGAAAGAATTGATAGACTTAAAATCAAAGAGCTAATTATTGCAACAAATGCAACTTTGGACGGACAAACGACGGCATATTACATTACGGAATTTTTTAAAACAAAAAATATTGTTATTACTCGCCTTGCAAGCGGCATTCCAATTGGCGGAGAGCTTGATTATTTAGACGAGGGCACGCTAGCTGCAGCACTTGAGTCTAGAACAGCTTTTTAGGCATTTTGCATATATCTAGCGACTGAACCGCGAGCTCTACTGCACAACTGAAAACGCGAGATTTAGTACCAACCATAGTTGCCAGACCTACCTTTTTATGTTATAGTCAGAAGCATATAATACCAAATCTCTAGAATTAAATAATACTAGGAGCAAGTCACGAAGCCTACTCTCGTGTAAGCCTTTAGCGACGATCTATACGATAAGTACTTAAAAATGGGATTTGGTATAACAACAAGTAGAGATATAGGAGATATAATTTCAATAATGAATGACCTAATAAGCTTTGATTATGCGATCAAATACTTACTTAAAGATAAAGAAGACTATGATATAGTAGAAGGATTCATCTCAGCTATAATATCATG
>JANRKH010000052.1:0-21548 GCA_033763595.1 Rickettsiaceae bacterium | reverse complement strand
CTCTTTCAGGAAGAGATTCATACAATTTGTATTTACACTCGGTAGTATCAAGCTAAAATCTTCGCCAGATTCAGGATCTACCGCACTATACATATAGAAATTTTGGAATCCAAGCTTTACATCTATTGCAGTTCTACTTCCCCTTGCAAACCATCCATGACCTATATTGGAGTGAGTCCCAAATCTTGCCTCGTCGAAGAAAAATATTCTTCTTTTATATTGATCTTGTGCGTATTTCTGTTGCAGATTTTTTTTTAAATTCTTCAGCGGCAGATTTATCTTTTTTGTAGTGTCTTGGTCTTGGGGTTAGATAGGAAAACCCAAGCTTCTTGATAATATTATGTACAGTACTTTTAGAAAGAGTTTTGGAGAATAGTTCCTGGATTTTTATCCTCATAGCTTTGATAGTCAAGTTATGATCTTGTTCGAGTAATTTCTTGACCTCATTTGTCTCTGAATCTGTGAGAGGAGGTTTTCTTCCTCTGCCTTCCTTAAGTTTGAGACCTTTTATACCATGTTCGCTAAATGATTTAATCCACTTCATCAAAGCAACTCTGCTTATGTCGAAAATTTCAGCTACCTTAGAAACCCCATGGGTCTTTGCTGACTTAATAGCTTGAAGCTTTCTGGATACATCACCGCTTTTAGATACAAGGTTTAATGCTTCAGTAACTTTATTATACAGAGCATCGTTAATTGCTTTACTGATACCAGCCATATTTTATACCTCAATGTTATGTTGTACCATATATTATCACATCAAGGCAAGTAACACAATATCTGTAATGTTATTTTATGGAAATGGTATTATAGGTTATGCTGGGGGTCTATTGTCTATTGCCAATTTGACACAAATATTACAGATACTACATCAAATACATCTCTGAAACTATAACTTATGTTCGTTTTTAAATAATATAGCCGAACATATTTTTATGCGGGTTAATCTGATGAAAAAACTGACAAGAGATTTTCTTTGGAAAATACTAACTATAGTTTTGCTAGCGCCCATAGGACTTGGGCTAATTATTCTTTCCTCTTGCTCAATAGGATCTACTATCAACTCATATTCGGAAGATGCAAAAGTTGGTTATTCCATCTCAAAACCTGCATATCTCTCGATTAAAAATACAAAAAATAGTAGATTCTACTTAATTCTAGAAAGAAATATCAATTCAGATGAATTTCTGATAAAAGTAAGAGCAATTTCTAGAACTAAAAATAAACAATTGCTCAACCCAAAAGAAAATTTAAAATTCCAGATCGACAGTCAGATCATCTCACTACCCCCAGTGAAGCAGCCTAGAATAGTCGCATATCATATTGAACCCCAATCTGTAGAGGAGGAGCTCACATATAAAATCTCAAGAGAAGATTTTACAAAAATAGCTCATGCGAAAAACGTACTCGTCGAGGTAAAACTTAAAAACGAAACAAAAATAGGAAAATTTAACAAATTCTCGAGCTTTCCTGTTTTTAGAGATTTTTTGCATAATAGCTAATGCCTATTAGCCATAGGTTATACTCAATCTCAAGAATTAAATAATACTATGGACCAGTAAAGAAGCTTGCTATAGTCTTTTATGTTGAATTAGCTACGTTGTTGACTCGTCGCTCACCTAATACTCATAGGCTTCTCTCCTCGCGCCTAGTATCTAATCCAACCTAAAAGACTATATATGTTAGACCTCGTGATTACTTTAAGTATTCAATAGACGCACAGCTCAAATTATAATCACCAGATGCTCCGGTTTTTGCTTTGCAAAGTTTTAACTATGGTTTATTATTTTTCTAATTGAACCTTAGCAGAAGATTTCGTAAGTGTCTAAAAATCTGAATAAAAATTTTGCCGATAACACATTTTTATTTGCTTCAAACTCTATTTACATAGAAGAAATTTATCAAAAATTTTTGGAATATCCTTCGTCAGTGAGTCAAGACTGGCAAGAATTTTTTCATTCTAATCCGGCGCATTATCCAGCAGCTTCATGGATGTCTTCATCAAGTAAAATAGTGATGAAGAAAAGTCATGAATTCACCGAGAATAAAGCAGAGCAAGTAGCAAAAAATGATGAATTTGCGTCTTTAGAATCAATTCGCACGTTAGGTCATTTTGCCGCAAAAATTGACCCGCTTGGTTTAACAGAGCCAAAAACAACACAGGAGCTATGCCTTGATCCAAATCATCCAAAATTAAAGATTTATACTTCAAACTTAGGCGTAGAATTTAGTCATATTCCAAATGATCTTGAAAGAGACTATCTCTATAGTAGATATGAGGAAATATTTTGCGAAGATTTTACCAATCAACAAAAGCTGAGTTTTTTAAAAGACCTATGTGAAGTTGAAGGATTTGAACAATTTCTACACAAAAAATTCCCAGGAGCAAAAAGATTCTCGGTTGAGGGGGCAGACTCCTCGATCGTCTCTATGAAAAAAGCTATAGAGGAATCCTCAAATTTCGGCGTGTCAGAGGTAGTGATTGGTATGGCCCATAGAGGCAGGCTAAACACATTAGTAAAAATTCTAAAAAAACCTTACGAATCTGTAATAGCAGAGTTTATGGGCGTTCCATCTATACCAGAATCGCTTGGCATGTCTGGCGATGTAAAATATCATATGGGATATTCCAATGACATTATTAGCTATTCGAATGCCAAAATTCATTTGAGCCTTACCCCTAACCCTTCTCACCTCGAAGCTGTAAATCCAGTTGTTGCCGGAAGAGTAAGGGCCAAGCAAGATTTGCTCAACGATTCAAATAGAGAAAAGGTCATGGCTCTATTAGTGCATGGAGATGCTGCTTTTTGCGGACAAGGAGTAGTCGCTGAAAGCCTTGCTTTATCTCCACTAGAGGCTTTTGATATTGGAGGTATTTTTCACATTATTATAAATAATCAGGTTGGCTTTACGGCAAATCCTGATAATGGGCATAAAAATTCAAGATATTCAACAGAAATAGCGAAATCTATATTTGCGCCAATAATCCATGTGAATGGAGATGATATAGAATCTGTGATCAAAGCAACAAAGTTACTATCAGAATATAGGGCAAAGTTTAAAAAAGATGTCGTGCTTGAGATTGTTTGTTATAGAAAATATGGACATAACGAAGGCGATGAGCCAATGTATACTCAGCCCGTTATGTATAACATAATAAAAAACTGCAAAACTCCTTCGCAAAAATATGCAGCACAGCTAATTGCATCGTCTCTTATATCTGACGATGATTATTCTAGGATTAAAAATGAATTTAATCAAGTGCTAGAGCAAGCTTACGCAAGAGCGAAATCTTATGAAAGCGCGGTGCCTGTGTTTGATGGCGTTTGGGCTAAATACTCAAGAGAAGAATCTTTGCAAGATCAAAAGCTACTTACCGGGGTAAGCAAGTCAAAACTTTTATCGATGCTTGAAAAATTAGTGCAAGTACCTAAAGGATTTAACTTAAACAACAAGCTTAAAAAATTATTTGATGAACGCATAAAAAATGCTACTGAGGCTGATATCATAGATTGGGCTACTGCAGAGACACTTGCTTTTGCTTCTTTATTGGATGAGGGTGTAAATGTAAGACTTGTAGGGCAAGATGCTGGACGCGGGACTTTTTCTCATAGGCATTCAGTTCTGCATGATCAAGAAAATGGCTCGAAATATATACCACTCAATTCCATTCGTAGCGATCAGGCTAAATATGAAGTTTATGATAGTAACTTATCAGAATTTGGGGTACTTGGGTTTGAATATGGGTACTCATTATCCTCGCCTAATAGTCTTGTCATTTGGGAGGCGCAATTTGGAGATTTTTGTAATGGGGCTCAGATAATTTTTGACCAGTTTTTATCTTCTGCCGAAACCAAGTGGCTAAAGCTTTCAGGGCTTACACTACTTCTGCCTCATAGTTATGAAGGTCAGGGACCTGAACATTCATCAACAAGATTTGAGAGAATACTTCAGCTTTGTGCAAATAATAATATGCAGGTAGTATATCCTACAACGCCAGCGTCTATATTTCACGTGTTAAGGCGTCAAATTCTGAGAAAGATTCGAAAGCCTCTCATTATTATGTCTCCTAAGTCAATTTTCAGAAATAACCTTGCTATATCAAAATTAGATGAAATATCTGAAAATACAAAATTTTTGCCGGTAATTCCAGACGTCGAATCTTTCGCGCAAGCAAAAAAACTAATATTATGTAGCGGAAAAATTTACTATGATTTGCTTGAACATAGAAGTCAAAAAAATATAAAAGACACAGCTGTTGTAAGAATAGAGCAGCTATATCCCTTTCCTATAGAGCTTGTTAATGAACAAATCCATAAATATAATGGAGCTGCTATTGTATGGTGTCAGGAAGAGCCAGAAAATATGGGGGCCCTACACTATATTCATTCACGTATCAGTAAAGATTTAACCGCGAAAGATATAAAATATATAAGTAGACCAGAAGCATCATCGCCAGCAACTGGCTATGCAAAAGTCCATCAACGCGAACAAGAAGAGATAATAATTAAAGCTTTTAGTTAGGAGAATTTATGACAGTAAAAATAACAGTACCGGCACTCGGAGAGTCTGTGACGGAAGCAACAATAGCAAAATGGCATAAAAAGCCAGGAGATCAGGTTAAAACTGATGAACTGCTTGTAGAGCTTGAAACGGAAAAAGTAACTTTAGAAGTTAATGCTTCGGTTTCTGGGACACTTAGCGAGATAATACATAAAGAAGGCTCTACCGTTAAAGTTGGGGAAGTGATAGGCGGAATCATCGAAGGTGCTACAATTGTTCAGACAAATATTGCACAGAAAGATCCAAGCAAGTCTACTACTACCGAACATCAATTGCATGAACATAAAACAACATCTGATGATAATAAAATCCTTGCTCCATCCGCGAAAAAACTTGCTATTGAAAATAATCTAAATATTGCATCAATAGAAGGATCCGGCAAAGATGGAAGAATTACAAAAGGTGATGTATTATCCTCGATAAGTAACAATAATCAAACGGTTAAGCAAATTCCAGGTGAAGAGAGAGTGAAAATGTCTCGCCTGCGTAAAACAATCGCTCAAAGACTTAAAGATTCTCAGAATACTGCTGCAATACTTACTACATTCAACGAAATTGACATGTCTTGCGTAATTGCTTTAAGAACACAATATAAGGAGCAGTTCGAAAAAAAACACGGTATTAAGCTAGGGTTTATGTCTTTCTTTGTAAAAGCCGCAATAAGCGCATTACAAGAGATCCCATCTGTTAACGCTCAGATTGACGGAGATGATATAATATACAAAAATTACTATGATATAGGAGTTGCGGTAGGGACAGACCAGGGTCTTGTTGTGCCTGTAATAAAAGGAGCAGAAAAGCTTTCATTTGCAGAAACTGAGAAGATGATATCTGACCTAGGTAAAAAAGCAAGAGAAGGTAAACTTTCCATGTCTGATTTATCAGGCGGTACATTTTCGATTACAAATGGTGGTGTATATGGCTCATTAATGTCTACGCCTATAATCAACCCGCCGCAATCAGCGATATTAGGTATGCATAAAACATCAGAACGTGCCGTTGTGATAAATGGAAAAATTGAAATAAGGCCAATGATGTATGTTGCGCTGAGTTATGATCATAGAATGATAGATGGAAAGGAAGCTGTTACATTTTTGGTCAAAATTAAGGAAGCAGTGGAGAACCCTGAAAGATTATTATTAGGTGTATGATACTATAGTCTTTTAGGTTGGATTAGATACTAGGCGCGAGGAGAGAAGCCTATGAGTATTAGGTGAGCGACGAGTCAACAACGTAGCTAATTCAACATAAAAGACTATAAATCTAAAGAATTAAACAAAGACTAGATATTTACTTTTTCTTGGAGTAGAAAATGTCTATAGATACCTCTTGTTTTGTAGAAATGAGCGTAAAGCCTGGGGTATTTGCGAAAATTAGGTCTTATACCAAATCCCATTTTTAAATGATCCAAATAAATTTCGAGGGTCTCACCTGTACGCAACTTTTTATATAAGCTAAATCAGACTTGCCCTAAAATTCATTTGTCCAATTTAATCTGGAACTTGGTATTATTTGGGATAATCTTTTTATCCTTACGAGCTTCTTGTTTAGCAAGCGTGAAAACAGCTATAAAAATAATGGATGCGAGCAGGCCCCATAGTGACGGGGTCAGAGGCAAATTTACATCTTGATAAATAAACTGATATATTTCTAAGATAATCCAAGTAGCGCCGCCACCAATACTTGAAAAAATGGCGCCCATTTTACTTGGTTTTTCAGAATATAAAGCGAATACAAAAGGAATAAATGCTACCACCATAGAGCAATTGCCACTTGCAGCAACAAGTCCATGAATAGACTCTTTTGTGATTATAGCGTAATAACAACAAAAACAAATTGTAATAATCAATGAGATTCTCATTCTTACAAGATCGTTGGTATTTTTTGCTATATATCGTAAAACATTATGTCCTATTAGCACAGAGGAGGCCATTGTAGTTCCGGATATCACAGATGCGATTGCGGAAATCAAGCCGCCAATCAATAATACTTGTATAATAAAAGGAGCTTTTTGTACTGCGTAGCTTATCAAGTAAATCTCTGGCACTTTGCCCTCAACTGGAAAACTTTTATCCATAAGCCCAATCATCACTATCGCTATCGGAATGAATGAGCCTAATAAATAAATTATACCACCAAATATCGTGCTTAATTGAGCATTTGTTGCACTTGTGTTACAGGCAATACGCTGAAAAGAATCTTGTTGTGGTACAGTGCCCAATACCATGGCTAGACTAACAGAAATTATGGCAAAAATATTTGGCAATTCCTCGTCAAATCTAAATCTATATCTACTGTTATTGTTAAATTCTTCGTAGACGCCGTAAAGCCCAATATTATTCTCAGTCATCACTATAATTAAAAGGCATATAAGTGCAAAAATTATCATGAATGTATGTATAAAGTCGTTTATAGCTACCGCGTTCATACCACCTTTATAGTTATATAGACCACTCAGTATAGCAATCACTATAATAGCTAGATCTTTTGACAAGGCGCCTCCAGTTACATGTTGCATGAGCTCTCCGATCGCTATAAATTGTGCAGCAATCCACCCGAAATAAGAACATGCAACTACAAATGATATAAAGACCTCGGCAAATGGCCCATATTTAGATAATATCAAATCGCCAATCGAAATAATTCTTAAGTTATATACTTTTTTTGATATAAATATTCCTATAAAGATTAAACATGCTGCTCCGCAGATTGGGTCATTTATCAGCGCACCAGAGCCATGATTTGCTAAAGCTGCTGGAATTCCGAGTATGCATTCAGCTCCAAACCAAGTCGCAAACACTGTAATTGTAGCTATGTGAAGAGGAATTGCATTTCCAGCCACGGCAAAATCTTTTGGATCTTTAGCAGTATTTGTTAGATAATACCCTAAAATACTACTTGCAATAACATATACGAAAACATAAATTAACAACATAATAGAACATACTGAATTATTGATTATAATTTAACTTTAAGCCATATTTTATAGCCATTTTTTGGTCTTAAAATATCCATATGGAATTACGGATGTAAGTATCATTAGCAATAGGCTTAACGGATATCCAAACCACCAATTTAGCTCAGGCATAAAACTAAAGTTCATGCCATAAATACTTGCTATTAGGGTTGGCGTCAGGAAAATCATTGTTGCTGCAGAAAACATCTTGATTATATTATTTTGCTGTAAATTTATAAGACCAAGTGTTGCACTGAGCAAAAAGTCAATTTTGTCAGATAAAAAAGCAGCGTAGTCATTGAGCGCGCTTATATCACTTGAATGCACTTTAAGTTCAGATCTAATAGACTCTTCCAGTTTAATAACTGGGGATTGAAGTATAAAAGATATCATTCTACTGAGAGAAACCATACTTTCGCCATATTGCGAAATTTTTTCATTTTCTGTGCCAATATTGATTATTGTCGCACTCAAGTCCATTTGCTTTTTTTGCTCATCGTTGTTTTGGCTAAATACGTTTCTTGTCATTTCCTTGATATTATTTGCTCGAGTTTCCATGGCGCTCGCGATATTATTAATAATCTCATCTATGAGCTTGCTAAATGTGTGAAGCGAGTGGTTTTTTACATGAGGATCAGGCGCAAGAGTAGCCAAAACATTCTTAAATGACAAAGGATCGCAGTATCTTACAGTCACCAAGGTACTCTCTGTTAATATAAATATGCAATCTTGCATTTGATATTCTCCTGACTCGCTCTTATTGATTAAAGATATAGTCATGTAAACTGAATTATATTTATAATATAGCCTATTGGAGAGCTCGATTGTCATCTCTTCCTCTTTCGAGGGTACGTCAATATTTAGTAAATTCTCAACAAATTTTTCCTCTTCATTCGTCATGTTTAATATATCTATCCAAACAGGCTTTTCGCTAACTTCCATGCCAGGCTTATACTCTAACTTTTTATAATTAGGTCCATGTTTTTCGTAGATTATCATCAATTAATATTTTGAGCATTTTGTGGTAATAATATATTAAAATATTATATAATTCTATTCGATGATTTCTTGCGGAGCAATATCATAAAAAATCTGTGACTAATATGTTAAATTTTATTTTATTTAAAAAAATATTTAAGTACTTAAATATAAGCAATTAGGAAACGTTTTTATGGCTATTTTTAAGTATTTGAGATATATTAGGTTAAACTCATTACCAAATATAATAAAACGCATGAGACTCTTATGTTTGTATTTTTGCTGTGCCTTTTTTTTAGTAAGCTGCGCATCTGTAATAAGTACAAAAAAAACACCTATTGAAGTGGCCATATTAATGCCAATGGAGGGGCAGCATGCCCTGCAAGGTCAAAGGCTCAACAGGCTGATTCAAATAGGTCTTGAGGATTTAAAAACAGATCGAATATCTATAAGTTCATACGATGAATCATCAAGTGCCTCAATCGCGGAAGCAAAAAACGCGATAATCAAAAAAAATACCAAAATTATTCTTGGGCCTTTGTTTAGCTCAAATATACCATCTATAGAAGACTTGCCTCGAAAATACGGTATGATTATACTCACTCTTTCAAATAATCCTCTAGTAGCAAGAGAAAATGAGATATTTGTATTTGGCCACACCCCTCTAAAACAAATAGACCTTTTGATAAATCACCTATCTAGAAGTCATAGAGATTTTGTCATTTTAGCGCCAAAAACAAATTCAACTGAAAATCTTTTAAAGGCTATTACTGAAATGATTGATAAAAATGGCGCAAAAGTCTTAGCAAATCAGACATACGAAGCGCACAAAGAAGATATCATAGCTTCAATTACAAAAATATCAGAGGTGGTAGATTCGTCTCTAGAAGATGAAGATAATAACTCGAAGCCTGTTATTATTATCATGGAGGAAAATCCCGAAAAAATCAGAATGATTTTCGATGAAATAATAAACCAAAATCTAAGTACAAAGGCTACATTAGCAGGGGATTCACGTATTGATGTTGAATATGATCAGCCTATTAGTCTTATACTTAGCACTAGTAAAAGAAAGGCAAGTCTTGAGTTGATTCAACAAGCATCTGATGGATACAGTGCAGCCGCTTCTCTAAATCAACTTGAAAATCTTGCTTACGATCTCGGAACCTTGGTTGCAGATGCCATAGGCACAGATGATACAAATTTTTCTGGCAAAGATTTTAGGGAGAATTTTCTCGCAAAAATCTATACTTCTTCATGGTACGCAGGCCTTTCGTCCGATTTTAGGTTTGAAGACGCGGTTGCCCAGAGAAGATATTCTATAATTTTACGTGAAGATAACGAATATAAGGTTTTAGAGATAGCGAACTAGGGTCAAAGCCCTTTCAAGCAGGAGAGGAAGCTTTTTGCTCATGGGATTTGAGAGTATTATTCGGTGTATCACCTGGACTGAAGGTGTCAGTCATTTTAAGGGTCTTTTGCAGAGTCTGCACGAACTCTTCTCCAAATTTCTTGCTAACCGTTTGATGCAAATCAGATTCTGAGTCGTATTTTGCACCAGAACGTACAAGCTCTAAAACCAAATCTTTATATCCACGATCAACAGCATGATCAAGAGGGGTCTTATTCTCACTATCTTTAAGGTTTATATCAACGCTACGATTTTGAATTAATTGTTTTGCAATTTCTAATTTGCCTTGATTAATTGCCAAATGCAGTCTATGTTTATACTCTGCGTTACTTGCAAAAATTTGTGTCTCTTTATTACTAGCAAGTTGCTTTAGCAACTCAGCCGCAGAAACTGATTTTGGCGCAAACAAAGCTTTAGCGACCATTTTAAAAGGTTTTACAATAATATTATATAAACCAAATATCGCGAGAGCAACTAAGTCAATCACCTTAGCGATTATTCTTACAGGGGCCATGACAATGTTATATAAACCACGTACGGCCAAATACCCAAAATAATATAATGGGTTAGACGTATACCATCTTTGCTTATTGGCTCTTCTAGATCTTATTTTTCCTGGCACTAAATTATTCTATTTTTGCGACAATTTAATTATATAACTAAAATAAATATATTTACCAATATATTGATAAATAATCTTCATATTCTTAATCAAGATGCCTCAAATATAATTTGATTGCCACAATCTTGATATTTTATACGCATAATGATATAAACACCATTTACCAAAACCTATTTTATGTAACCAGACGTTTACGGTGTCATCCATGTGAGTTTTACATGGAATCCATAAGGGGATCCAGGAAATGCCTGATCCTCTCGAAGGAGGGGATCCAGGGAGTATAGGTCTTCTAGATTCCCGCCTCCGCGGGAATGACAGAGAAGAGACGAGGGAATGACAATTACGAATACGATGTCATCCCCGTGAAAACGGGGATCCAGGAAATATAATCCTTCTAGATTCCCGCCTGCGCGGGAATGACAAAAGAGGAAGCGGGAATGACAAAAGGGAGATTGGAATGACAAAAAAGGGCACAAAAATAACAACAAAATCTTAGGTTTTAGAAAAATATTCAGAACCTAGTGTTAATTACCCTGAGTTTTGCTAAATATATTTTGCGTTCGTAGCTCAGCTGGATAGAGCGTTGCCCTCCGGAGGCAAAGGCCATTGGTTCAAATCCAATCGAGCGCGCCATATATATAGTCTTTTAGGTTGGATTAGATACTAGGCGCGAGGAGAGAAGCCTATGAGTATTAGGTGAGCGACGAGTCAACAACGTAGCTAATTCAACATAAAAGACTATAACAAACAAGAAAAGATACTTTTACAATCTACAAAGATGAAATCTAATGACAATCTAAGCAAGCTGAAAAGATTCAACAATGTACGTAATGTGGACGATACACAAAATCACTTAAGTAAATTTGTCACAAAAGCAAAAAGCCTTGGGCTAGATAATTTTGGTAAATTATGCATCTGCGTCTCTGGCGGATCTGATTCTATGGGACTTTTAACTCTAGCAAACGCTTGGGCTGAAAGCAAAAATATCAAAATCTATGCTGTTACTGTAGATCATGCATTACGAGTGGACTCAAGTAAGGAGGCAGAACAAGTAAATATATTTTGCACACAAAACAATATAGCTCATGAAATTCTAACGTGGGAGCATGATGAAATTACTGCTGGGGTTCAAGAAAAAGCAAGAGAAGCAAGATACAAACTCATTTGCGACTGGTGCAAAAAAAATAATATAGAATTTGCGCTGACGGGCCATATATTTGAAGATCAAGTGGAGCAGATAATAATGTCAATCGCCCATGGAAACGCTATTTATAAATTTTTAATACCAGAGCTCTCGGTAATAAACGGAATAAATTTTATAAGACCAATACTCGATTTTCAGAAGTTTGAGATACAAGAATTCCTCCTAGCGCGTAATATAAGTTGGATAGATGACCCTTCTAATCATAAAGAATTATATTTTAGAAATAAAATTAGGCCATTAGCTAACAAATTGATTTTGATCGCGAATAAAAAAAGAATGGAAGCTTCGATTGAAAATATTAGAAGAGTTTCTCATACCTTAAATTTTTACTCAGAGTATTTTCTGAATAATCATTTCCATATCTCAAAACTATTTTACGGTACGGTTGATTTTGAAAAATACATCACTTTACCACCTGAGATAAGACTGAGCTGCCTTGCTTCGATTCTTAGAAAAATATCTAAAAAAACAACTGAGATAAGACTTGAGTCCCTCAAACATCTAGATAAATCTATATTTCAAAAAGCAAAAAGTAGCTTATTAGGAACTTGTGCATTTGTTAAAACTATCAAACTTAGCGCCTTGAGCAACAAGGCCCAAAAAAATCACAGTAACAACAATGCTGCAAAAGCAACAAAGTCAAATGAAGCAATAGGCCGGCAAGTATTCTCTCATATATGCGAGAATGTGTTTACATCTGAGTCGTGCAATCAAGATATTGAATATAGTAAAATTTATTTTATACGCGATTTTGGAAAGGAATATATTCAATCGCTTGAAGCAGATGGGATTTGGGATAATAGATTTCAATTCGAAAAACTTGGAAAATATAAAATTTGTAGATTAAAAGCCTCAAATCTCGATGATCACATGTTAAAGGATGATTCTCTATTTGGGTTTGATCATTTATTGACAAAATCAGAAAAAAAATCCATATTATTAGGTTTACCTGGCTTGTTTTTACTTGAAAAATTAATATCGATACCCCATATATATTATACAAAGTACGAGTCTGTAGATGAAATTTTTTTTAGAAATTTAGTATGAAATTTATGAATAATCCGAAAAATATAATTATATGGGTTGGAATAGTATTCTTTCTTTTGGTGGTTTTTAACATCACTCAATATGATAGTATGATGCTTCAATCAAAGCAAATGTCATTTTCCGATTTTATTGCCAACGTTGAATCAAGGCAGGTGAGCTCCATAAAAATCACCGGAAGAACTATAGACGGACAGCTTGTAGATGGGACTTATTTTACCACTTATGGCATAGATTATCCTGATTTACTTGAAAAATTATATAATTCTGGTGCAAGCATTGAAATTTTACCTCTCGATACCAAAATGCACTCGTTATTATCTATATTCATATCTTGGTTTCCGATGCTGCTATTTATTGGTATCTGGGTATTTTTTATGAGGCAAATGGGTGGAGGCGCAAGCAAAGCTATGGGCTTTGGCAACTCCAAAGCAAAACTTCTTTCTGACAAAGGTCCAAAAGTTACTTTCAAGGATGTTGCGGGAATAGAGGAGGCCAAAGAAGAATTGCAAGAAATAGTAGAATTTTTGAGAGATCCGGGTAAATTCCACAGACTTGGAGGCAAAATACCTAAAGGATGCCTACTTATAGGACCTCCAGGCACTGGTAAAACCATGTTAGCTAAAGCTATAGCAGGAGAAGCAAATGTTGACTTTTACAGTATATCAGGATCAGATTTCGTAGAAATGTTCGTGGGGGTTGGAGCAAGTAGAGTGAGGGCGATGTTTGCACAGGGCAAAAAAAGTGCTCCATGTATTATTTTTATCGATGAAATAGATGCGGTGGGAAGACACAGGGGCGTTGGTATGGGAGGCGGAAATGACGAGAGAGAGCAAACGTTAAACCAACTTCTTGTGGAAATGGACGGTTTTGAAGCAAATGAAGGTGTTGTAATAATTGCAGCGACTAATAGACCTGATGTGCTTGATACAGCTCTTCTTCGTCCTGGAAGGTTCGATCGTCAAATCACCGTAAATAATCCGGACGTGCATGGAAGAGAGTTAATACTGGCTTCGCATTTGAGAAAAATCAAATATGACGAAAAAAACGTCGATTTGAAAGTAATAGCTAGGGGAACGCCTGGGTTTTCTGGCGCAGAGCTTGCAAATCTTGTCAATGAAGCGGCGCTTCTTGCTGCAAGGCAAAATAAACTTCATGTCGAACTTTCAGATCTTGAGAATGCAAAAGACAAAGTGCTTATGGGAGTTGAAAGAAAATCTATGCTTATAACCAAGGAGCAAAAGGAACTTACAGCGTATCATGAGGGAGGACATGCCATAGTTGGCCTTTTTATGAAGGCTTCAGATCCTATTCACAAAGCGACTATAATACCAAGAGGAAGGGCTCTTGGTATGGTGATGCGCTTACCTAAGGATGACAGATTCTCTTTAAAAAGAGAGCAGATGGAAGCAGACATTGCGGTTGCAATGGCTGGCAGAGTTGCTGAAGAGCTAATTTTTGGACATGAAAATGTTACTTCAGGGGCAGCTTCAGATATTAAAATGGCCACTCAAATGGCTAGTTCAATGGTTACTGAATGGGGCCTAAGTGATACTTTAGGGCCTATATATTATGGTAGCAACGATGATGTATATAGATTTGGCGGGAGAGCCCCAAGTTCTAGCAGGTCCGAAAAGATCAGCCATCTTATTGACCAAGAAATAAAATCTATCGTTGATAACGGCTATAGAACCGCAAAAAAAATACTGACTGAGAATTTAGACAAGCTTCACATTTTGGCAAAAGAACTGATAGACAAGGAAACATTGTCAGGTGAGCAAATAAGAATACTACTTGGACTTGACCCAGAGGAATCTGCTAAAAAAGCCTCTTAATTGCGTTATAAAGTAATACCAAATCCCATTTTTAAGTACTACTTTGTCGCTCGTCGCTCACCTAGCATGTAGTAGGCTTCACTCCTCGCTCCTAGTATTATTTAATCTGGGATTTGGTATAATATATGTAAGAGTTCTAGAGAGTTGATTTATACGATAAGTATTCCAAAATGGTATTGGTGGCGCTTACATAGATATTGCAGCATATGTCTATTAATCACAATAATAACTATTGTAACAATTTGTAATAAAAGATCATTTGTTTTGCACAGATATATATGTGTATAATATTTGTTTAATTGTTACAATATATTATAATTATTGCACATGCAGCAGCAAACTACAATTAAATATCCTGCAATCTGCTACGGAATAGGAGTTCACTCTGGTAAACAAGTTCAAGTGACCCTAAAGCCAGCTAAAGCAAATGAAGGAGTGGTGTTTGTAAGAACAGATATTTCAGCCGATAATTACATTAAAGCTTCATATGAAAATGTCGTAGAAACATCATATTGCACAAAAATATCAAACCAAAATCTCTCTGTTAGTACAATCGAGCATTTAATGGCGGCTATATGGGGGGCTGGTATAGACAATTTAGTAGTTGAAGTTGATGGACCTGAGGTGCCCATAATGGATGGCAGTAGTAAACCTTTTGTTTTTTTGCTTGAATGCGCGCAAAAACAGTTTCTACGAGAAAGAAAAGCATCCATAAAAATTTTGAAAGAAGTAGTAGCAGAAACTTGTCATGGTGGTTATAATATAGTTTATCCATCCGAAGAGTTTAATATTTCCCTTGATATAGACTTTCAATCAAATGCGATTGGCAAACAGACGGTAAATTACAGTAAAAGGGAGTTATTTAACTCAGAAGTTGCTCCAGCTAGGACTTTTGGTTTTGTTCACGAGATTGAACATTTGCATAAAGCGGGCCTTGCACTTGGGGCGTCTCTCGATAACGCAATAGGTATAGATCGAGATGTAATTTTAAATCATGACGGTCTTAGGTTTAAGGATGAATTTGCGAGGCACAAATTACTTGATGCACTTGGAGACTTTGCTCTAGGTGGCCCAAATATAATCGGCGAATTTAAGTGCTATAAGCCGAGTCATTCGTTAAATAATCTTCTTTTGCATAAAATATTTGCAAACCCAAATAATTACATGATTATATAATTAAGAGAACTATTCTTTTTGCAGTTATTTTACTGTGCTGACACATTTACACTTATTGAAACTTGCAGAGTATTCGTAATCTGATAAGGTATTGTCAATCCTAAATTTATTATCAAAATAAATGACGTTATTAAATATTGTTACAGCGCCAGACCCGATTTTAAAAAAACCATCGAGAGAAGTAGAATCTGTTAATGACTCTGTTAGAGTGCTCATGAAGGATATGCTTGAGACTATGTATCATGATTCTGGTGTTGGGCTTGCTGCCGTTCAGGTTGGGATACATAAACAAATTATAGTGATAGATCTGCAGAATGACGACGATGACGAAAGGCGCGCAAAGGATTTCTATCCACTTTTTCTTATTAATCCAAAAATCACTTCTGTTTCCGAAAATTTCAATGTTGCAACAGAAGGATGTCTATCGGTCCCAAGTTTGAGGATAGATGTACCAAGGCCAGAATCAATAAATATAAGTTACTTAAATTACGATGGTGAAGAAAGAGAACTTGCTGCCCACGACTGGCTCGCAAGAGTCATACAACACGAGATGGACCATTTGACTGGAAAATTAATAATTGACTATCTTAGCAGCATAAAAAAGGAAATGGCGATCTCAAAACTCAAAAAGTTTAAAAAGCAGTTACTGTAATAGACCTCTTCGAAAACTTAGCTCCGCGAGCTAGTAGGAGAAGCGCAGGGAGCTAAGGGACGCGGAGGTAAATGAGGATCCTGCTAGATACGCAAACGCAGTTGCCGCTAAGAGTGGAGTTTGTCGAAGAGGTATAATAAAAGTCTACGGATAATTCAAGTTTCAAGCAAAAGCACCTCTGATTTTGCAGCTTATCCCCCCAATTCATCTTGGAATTATCGTAAATGAGATAATACGAATTCTTAGGATCCTTAAACTCTTGATATGAATTTTATGGCTGAAATTGGATTATGAGCAAAGCTTATATACATAGGTGGGCAGGTCTTGAGCTCGGCTTCAATTCTTATTGCATTTAGTTTGATCATTTAAAATTGGATTTGGCCTTATTTATCACTCAGTGAGGACTGGTTTTTTTATTGCGAATCTGTTTTGTGTGCATCTGATTTTTGTGCATCAGTAGATTTAGTTGAGCTTCCAGAATACATAAACTTACCAATTAAAGATTCGAGATTAATCGAGGATTGTGTATATTTTACTTTATCACCAGGCTCTAAATATTTATCATCTCCTCCCGGGGTAATAAGGACATATTTACCTCCTAAAAATCCAGATGTAGAGACTGACGCCCTTGAATCTGAAGGAATTTTTATATTTTTATCAATATGTAGAGTAAGTATTGCGTCATAAGTAGAAGTATCTAATTTCAAGTCAGCTACTTTACCTATCAAAATACCGCCTATTTGCACATCGCTACCCTTTATTATACCTTCAACATTTTCGAATGTCGCTTTTAACTCGTATTCTTCTGAGTTTTTATTGTGACTACCACCGTATGCAAATACAAGAAAACCAATTGCTACGCATATGATAATTATTCCGATAATAGTCTCTAAAAAATTTTGTTTCATATTGATACTTTTTGTATTAAGTTTTTATATAATTTTTGTTGCCAACTCTAATGATATCTTTGGTTAGGTTTCCAAGGTAAATAATCCGATGAAACCTTTTTGCGCTTAGGCAAATAGGAATAAGAAGTACCAGTCAAGTTAGGTACATGATTTTTCCTAGAATAGTATCTACTGCTAATTTCTTTAAACCTTGAGGAATTTTTGGTATTTTGCCAAGGGAGTTCATCAATCATGTAATGAAGCCAGCCATGCCATATCTCTGGAACTTTTGTGGGCTCTATAGTGCCATTATAGATCACAAACCTCTTGTCTCTTAGAGTATAGTATTTGTTTCCATATATATCTTCCCCCACAAAAGTTGAAAATAATCTAATTAGTAAACTTGTTATCACTCTGTGCCCCATATATATATTTGTATCCAATCCAATCTTCCACTATTTTCTTATAGCTTGCCTCTAGCCTAACATGTAGTAGACTTCGGGACTTGCTCCTGAAATTATTTAATTCTTTGGAATCGGTATAAATCCGCTAAAAATCAGGTCTTAGTTAGACTACAAGTCTGCTCAGTTGCTTTTCAGCATGCTTTCTTGCTTCGACCGCGAGACTATCTGCCACTATGTTGCCTTCGTCGCTAGCATGACCCTTGACCCAATGCCAAATTATATTGTGTTTTTTGCTAAGATCATGGAGCTTTTCCCATAATTCAATGTTTTTTAACTGTTTACTGTGTTTTTTTTGCCAATTATTTCGCACCCAGTTATGTATCCAAACAGTCATTCCGTTTTTAAGATACATACTATCAGTAAAAATATCTATGTCACATTTTTTTTTGAGCAAAGATAAAGCTTCTATTGCAGCAATCATCTCCATTCTGTTATTTGTAGTATCTAGTTCGTATCCCGATATATCTTTGAAAGAATTTTTGTAAATCATACGTGCCCCCCAACCCCCCGGACCTGGGTTGCCACTACAAGCACCATCAGTATATATCGTAACGCGAGGATTAATCGTCTGTAATTTTTTTTCTAAACGCATCAAGACTAATTATTTTTGTGTTTTGCTTGTCGTTATCTGGGAGAGAATCTGATGTAATTTGACTAATTGGTCTTCTTGTAACCTCCGGATGAAACTGTAATGCGAATCTTGTACTTGGGTCAATGAAAGCAGTTAGAGCATCCAAAGGAAATACAATTGTTTCCTTAATTCCATCGAAACTCAGTCTCACTGTTACAGAAGAGTTTACTACTTGAAGATTTTCAAACTGATGTTGCAATATTATGGTCATTTCCTCAGGGTATTTTTTTTTGAGTCTATCTGATATCTGAACCCCATGGAACCCAGTTGAAAATGTGAGTAAAAAATAATGCGGCTCCCTGATGCCATTTTTAGACGCATGAATCAAAAGCTTTTTAACTATTCCGCGCATAGCTTGATCAACTAGCTCCGAATAATTTATATGAATTTCACTTGTATCAACCATATTTTTTGGTGTTTTTTATTTTCATGATAATCAGTAGTATATAATAAATTATAAATTTAGCATCTAAAATGAAGTCCGATCTTTTTAAATATGCAAGAATTTTACTCTAAATTCTTACCTGACATAATCTGTATGATCTTCGAATTTATAACGTCTTGCATCCATACTAAAATACATCTTGAAGTATTAAATAAAATTATTATAGAATATTTTTCAAAAATTATTATCCTTAAATCTCATTCTGCTTGTACGAGATTATTTAGAACACTATATTAGCATAATTCAAAGTAATTGTAATTTAATAATGGTAGTTAGTATGTTAAAAAATTATCCAGATTGGACAAAAGCTATAAATAAGGAGGGTTATGTGTTTATCATGACTTTTTCTGTTATCACTTTTTTGATTGGCTCTGCAAATAGTGGCCTTGGCTCTGTTTGTTTTGCGGCAACAATCTGGTGCGTCTATTTTTTCAGGGATCCTGTGAGAATCGTGCCTCAAAGCACGGAACTTGTGACATCGCCAGCTGATGGAATAGTACAATCTATTTCTATAGTCTCTCCTCCTCTAGAGCTTGGTATTAAGGACGAGGAAATGACCAGAGTCAGTATATTCCTAAACTTGCTAAACGTTCACGTCAATAGAGTTCCTGTAGCAGGCAAAATTAAAAAACTACATTATAATCCTGGAAAATTTTTTAATGCATCTCTTGATAAAGCAAGTATTCACAACGAGCGCCAGCTTATAGTTATGGAAACTGAGACAAAGCATGAAATAGCATTTGTTCAAATCGCGGGACTAATCTCAAGGAGGATAGTATGTGACTTAGAGGAAGGTATGAATGTATCTTTAGGAGATAGATTTGGTATCATCAGATTTGGATCAAGGTTAGACGTATATCTGCCAAAAAATATAGATATTTTAATATCTCCAGGACAAACTGCAGTAGCAGGAGAAACAATTATAGCAAATCTCAAAAATACAAAACTACCAAAACATACATTTACGCCAAAATGACTTGTTTAGACATATTGCATATACATGAACTCTCATCTTGAATTTTTATTTGATTTTTTTCTAGTCACTGCAAGGCTCGGTAGTATGATTTCTGTTATACCAGCACTTGGGGATGAGAGAATCTCTATCCGTATTCGTTTTGCTTTTTGCTTAGTCACAGCTTTTTTGTTTGCGTCGATTTTAAAGGCATATATGCCAAAATACAGTACTTCGCCATCTATTCTGATGTATTATATAATTTCTGAAATGTTAGTGGGATTAAGTCTTGGCATTTGCGTAAGAATTTACTTTTCTGCAATATTTATTTTAGGGAATATCATCTCTATGCAATCGGGCCTAAGCTCAGCGCTGATTTATGACCCTGCACAAAGGGAGCAGGTCCTACTATTTAGTAGTTTTATCAGTATACTAGCGCTTGCGTATGTTTTTACATCTGATGCGCATCACTACATGATCATAGGTTTTACCGAGTCTTATGAAAGGTTTTTACCCGGTATAATATTGGATCCAGGAGATCTTGCTAATAAAATTAGCGACATAGTAAATTCGAGTTTCTTAATTGCATTTAAAATTTCTGCGCCATTTTTGATCATAGGTGTTGCAATTTTGATAGCAAGTGGAGTGCTTTCTCGGCTCATGCCTACGTTCCAAGTGTTTTTTGTGGTGACTCCCGCGCAAATTCTTATAATGTTTTGCGTGATATTAGTAGTAATTAATGATATAGTTTCTATAGTACTTGAAAATATGATGAGTGTATTCTAGGTTAAAAATTTGCCTAAATTATTATGCTCTGATTCTTAAAGAATGTTTTGGTCATGAGAGAGAAATTAAACAGGTGACAAAATGAAAAAATTTACTGTTAATTGTGATTTTGGCGGGCAAATAGCGCCATTTGCAATTTACATTGGAAATCCGGAAAAATCTCACCACCCTCTGCATTTTCAAGCAGAGTGGCTTTCTTCTAATAGAGGCGGCACAATACCTCCTGATTTTATGGAATCTATAGGCAAACTCAAAGCCCTTGCTGACCAGAATCAAGTTAGTCTTGAAGAGCTTTGCGTTTATGCTATTGGCTCAGCTCAAACTAAAGACGATGAAACGGAAGGAGGACCTGATGCAGATAGTGAAGAAGGTGAATTAATTGAGGAGGATGATCAAGAGAATAAACTTGAGGAACTGGAGAACAAACAAGGGGATCTGGATTTTAATGAAAAAGATTTGGCCGCATTAAAAAACAATATTGTAAATGTTGATGATCAGATGTCAGAAGAGGATATTTCTGACCCAGAAGAAGATGAGGCATCTGTTGTGGATAATATTATAGCTGAAGAACAAGCAGAAGAAGGCGCAGGTGAAGAAGCAAGTCCACTAGCAGAGAAAACAGAGGCTAAGAAACTAAGTAATAAATCGCCTAAACCTAAAAAACTAAACAAGAAAAAGGGTACATCCTCAGGAAAAAAACCAAACACAACCAAGAAAAAAGCAAAACAGTCTGCATCATCCAAAAAAGATAAGAGGACAGCAGTAAAACCAACCGACGAAGAAGATAATAACAACTAGGGCTAGGTTATTTTGTATATGTTTCTTATATCTTCAAGCTTCTTATATCCTCAATAGAGAGGCCAGTTAATTCTGCTATATCTTCTAAGCTGTGGCCTTTTTTGAGCATGTTCGTTGCTATTTTAGTGATACCTATTGCTTCTC
>JANRKH010000051.1:0-4069 GCA_033763595.1 Rickettsiaceae bacterium | reverse complement strand
TACGCGCAGATAATGCTTTTGACATAGCTCCTTGCATCAACACAAATAACAGGGAGCCCCATACTTACTAAGTCTTTACATAAAGAAATAGAAAATTGACCACTCTCTATACCTATTTTTTTATATTCAAAATTTGTATTTATAAGGCACTTCGAAATCTCGCCAGCACTAGTTGGAACTACTTGCTCTTTCACTATCTCACCATCTTGATTTATAATAGTGATAAAAGTTTCTTTTAATGACACATCAAGTCCGCTATAATATTTCATAAGACATACTCCTACTAAAAATTGTTTAAATTATTTTTGAGGAATGTTTCTTGTAATAGAAACCTTACCTCGTGTTAAAATAATGGAGTATGTCGATTCTTTGCGCAACCGCAATTATAGTATGTATTATATATGCTTTGCGCATGAGACCTGCCCCAAAAGTCATATGTTCAGGTTTAATTCTTTGGGTTTGGTATTAGTGTCCAAATATATTTAACTATAATGCGCCGTACAAATATAAATTATTAGTATGGCGATAGAACTTAATCAAATAAAAATAAGCGCAGCAGCTTCTAGCCTTGCGTATGAGGGACCAGATGAAACTTGTAAATATTACCAGGAAAAATACAGAGATCTTACAAATGCCTTAGGTATTGCTGGTGATAATGTCATTCAAAAGCCCATTCCATTTTGGAAAAAAAATGTTCCAGAAACGCCTGCCGGATATGTAATTGAAACAAGAGATAAGGTTATTATTACATATCACGGTACGCATGTATCAAAATTTTTTTCCTATAAATTCTCAAAATTTATAAAAGAGACTGTGACCGGGAAATTTTTGAAAGGACTGTATCATATTACTAACAAGAGTTTTTTCTCATCAGGCGCGTTTGAGGTATTAAACGACCTGAGATTCATTTTAAGAAAAATGCAATTTGGCCAACATAAACTGCTAATTCATGCTGGATTTAGAAGTGAATTTTTGGCGTCTAAGATAAGTTTGTATAACGCACTCAAGAACGTTGATCTTGAAAAAAACATGATTATAACCGGCCATAGCCTAGGTGGTGCTTTGTCTCAAATCGCTAGTCTTGATGCAGTTACAAACGCCAAAGAATTCAAGTTCAAAATAGACTCAGTCAATACTTTTGGAGGGCCAAGGGTTTTTTCTCCTTACGCTGCTAAAATTTATAGACAAGTCGGGCTTGCAGCAAAAACCTATAGAATGTGTATAGATTTTGATTTAATCGCCAAAATCCCGCCATTTGGCTATTATGAGCACGCAGGCCAAGAGGTAAAGATCAAAGGAAAAATGCTAAACCCTATTAGTAGTCACTTAATGTCTTACTACGAATCGATAAAAATAAAGCGAGTTCAGGATAATAGGGCAAATCTCAAGTTATTGTCTTTAGGGCTGATGGAGCTATATGGAACAACTGATTATGAGGTTTAAATTTCGTCTTGGTTTAGGGATTCGTTAGTATCGCCAACTACTTGTGCATCTTGTACAACATGGTGCTGGCCTGAAATATTGCCATCAATAATATCTTTGCAAAAGGTGATAAGCTTTGAATAATATGGCAAGTAGCTTGGATTTGTCCTGCCAGGAAAATCATATATCTGACATAAGTCCTCTAAATACTCATTTAGATCTTTTAGGAACTCATGATCACGGTCCAGTTCTATATATTTATTTAAGACTTCGTGAAATGTATTGATCGCCCTTACTTCATAGAAAATAGATTTATAAATAAGACCATTGAACCAAAATGACTTTGTGAAGTGATGTTTAATAGATGATCCTAACTCTAGATCTCGCATTATGCGCGAATATTCTTCTGTATCTGTATTCGTAAATCTCATAAGAGTTGACAATATTTTTAACAGTTTTTCTTGGTGATACAAGCCACTTACTTCTTGTTTATTTACAAAGTAAAAGTGGGATAGTTTGTTATGGGCAAACGCCTCCAATATATCATTATATTTCTCGAGATAAAAGAAATTTAGCGTGAGTCCACTTACCCCCTCAAGGAGAGATATAAGATCAGCTCTCGCGTCACCACCATCTAAATTTTTTATGAAATTTGCTAAAACAGTATCTAGCTTGTTAAAATATTTATTTTTTTTATTTATTTGATCAATACCAATATTTAATTGGTCAATAATTTTATGGTCATAACGTCCGATCTTAGAATAAAGCAACTTTGATTGCCTGAGGTATTGCAGAGCTAAATCATACTCGCTCTGCTTTTCGTATAATTTACCTATCTCACAATGAAGTTCAGGATTTTTTGGGTCCTGTGTTAGGGCATGCAAAAATTGCCGAAGACATTCCGTTTCGCTTGAGAGTATATGGCTTGCTATAAAGCCAATTCTAGCGTACGCGGCTCCTTTAAGCTCGGGACAAGTATTTGTTGATTTTTTAATTGTATCGACATAGTACTCCAGGGCTTTATTGTGCCTTTCTAATCTTTCATGTAGCTCGCCTAAATGATACTTTACCTGAGGATCATCTTGATCCATTTGTTCGGCTTTGGTAAGATACTCGTGTACTTTATTTTCAAATATCATTTTTTCGAGCGGTGTAGAATATTTCCGCCCAAAAAACACAAGGCCAATCTTCATATAATCAGCAGCGCTGTAGCCAGAATGTTTTCTCGAATCTATTGAATCAATCAATTTATACTTTTCTTCTAGTTCCTCTGTGCGCTTTTCTGCTTTTAGGTACTCAATGTGATTGAATATATCAGAGAGTATGTTTACAAACTGTTCTTGAGACGCTTGCTCAAAACTTATCCCTTCTTCCGTGTGTTCGTGATAATCAGTTTTCTTTAAAAAATCCATTTAGTTTTGCCTTTAGTATTAAAAAACCTAGTAACAGACCCTAAAACATATTATGTCCACCGTTAATGGACATTGTTTCGCCCGTGATGAAGCCTGCGTCATCAGAAGCTAAAAATACGACTGCCCTGCCTATTTCTTCAGGGGCTCCAAGTCTTTTAACGGGAATGTGAGATATTATCGCATCTAGAACGCTACTTGAGACTTTTTCTAGCATTTCTGTTTTAATGTATCCAGGGGCAATTGCATTCACTGTTATGTTTTTTGCAGCTGATTCTCTTGCAAGAGCTTTTGTAAATCCTATAACGCCTGCTTTTGCCGCAGAATAATTTGTTTGACCCACTTGCCCAGCAAGTCCGTTGATTGAACTTATGTTTATAATCCTACCAAAATTATTTTCTCGCATTTGCTTTATAACTGACACGCTCATGTTAAAACAAGAGGTAAGATTTGTATTTATGACATTTTGCCAATCTTCTTTTGTCATTTTGTGAAACATAGAATCTCTGGTTATTCCGGCGTTGTTAACCAGTATACTTACTGGTTTTTTTGCTTCTTTTTCAATGTCATCAATCGCTTTTACACATTCATCATAGTCTGAGACATCCCATTTTTTTATTTTTATGCCAGTAGCTTTTTGGAATTCTGTAGCTTTTTCTATGTTACTATTGAAGCTTGCATATACTTCATATCCCACATTTTTTAGCATTATTGAAATAGCCTCGCCAATTCCTCTCGTGCCCCCGGTAACTATAGCAAGTTTTGTCATTTTCTTTGAGTTTCAAATTAATAACTAAATTTATTTGAATCTTATTCTATTTGCATAAAAAAAATATTTTATCAAAGGATTTTATCTAAATATATTGCCTATATGCAATAGAAGCGAGGCCTATTGCGCTCAAGAATTAGGGGAGATTGAAACTTAATTAAAGTTAATCGGATCTAAGAATATAATTCACCATCAAAAAAATTGTTTTGTCGTTAACCCATTCTAAATCCAGCACTTACTCGCTTTGAGCCGGGATGATTTTGCGTAGTGGCTTCGGCGCGAGATGTCGATTGGAGGACCGAGCTCAAATCTTCGAGTGCTTTTTTATTATTTATCCCAAACTTCCCTATGTTGTTACGTAATATGCCAATTTAATTTTTTCATTAGCTTGGCAGTTTTACTATTTACCTCAGTGAGTAGCCACTGATCACCTATTTTAATCTTATTTATTCGGCTTAGCCTCATAAGT
>JANRKH010000050.1:0-5839 GCA_033763595.1 Rickettsiaceae bacterium | reverse complement strand
ATTACGTATGAATTCATCTTTAAGAAGAAGAGCTTTTGTTTTTTGAATGAGTGCGTCTCTGAGCTCTTCTGATTTTTGATCTAGTGACTTATTGAGTTTGTTAATCTGATGAGTATAGTTTTGTATTTTTGAAATTTGATTAGCTAGGTTTGAAAGTTCTTCTGTATTAAACGTCGGAACAATATCATCATATTTACCATTAGATATATTGCTTGCTATATCTGATAGTTTTTTTAGTGGATTTATTACTCTATGTTTAAATGTTAAAAATAGCATAAATATAAGACTAGATACGAAAAAACAAAAGAAAGATGGAAGAATTACTCTTTCTCTAAAGTTTTTAGAAGCAAGATATTTATTTTCTCCGATTAATATAATAAAAGGATAATTTTCTAATCTTGCATAAGCTGAATATATAGTATCTCCTATGTTTATGGATGAGGGGAGGAGGGAGGGTTTATAATTATGTCTAGAAGTATTCTTATCTATTTTACTTGGAATGATATTATAATTATCAGATGCGCCGGCCGAAGAAGCAACAAACTCATATTTATCATTTAAAATCAGAAACTCTAGACTAGATTTTTCGAGTTCTTTGATCAATACTACTGCTAGTTTGTTTACGTCCACGCCCGAAGATACTATACCTAAAAATTTCCCCTTTTTATTTACAACTCCCATTCCAGCTGGAATTCCATAATCTATAATGCTTGTATTTGGAACAATGCCTTTAACAATAGTTGGTGTTATGTGAAGTTTCATTGGCTCTTTAGGCGCAAGTGTCATCCATTCACGATCACTTTTGTTGACGTAAATCTGATCTTTTAGTGCGCCATCAGTAACATTTGCTATTACTCTGCCATCTGGATCTACAAAATCAAATTTTGTAAGAGTTGTAATATCGCTTCCAATTCCAGCTACTGTGTATGTTTTTTGTAAAATATCTCCGATGGTTTTTGAGTCTCTGGTATTTAATAATGCTATGTTATTTGCAAGTATAGTAGAATATTTATTTATGTAATCAAAGCTATTGTTCATAATTAAGCTAATCTTACTTGCATTTTTTAAATAAATTGCTCTTTTATCATTTTCAAATGAATAAAAGCATATATAAGTAATAAGTATTATGGATAAAACTATATAAGCCGGAATAAGAACTAAATACGATAAATATTGTCTGTAGAGTGAATGTTTTAAGTTTAACATAAATAAATATAAGATTAATTAGTGAATATAGACATAATATCAAAAAATTAAGCACCACTAACACATTATCTTAAATTTTTTTTGCAATAACGTAAATATTCTTTGCTATCTCATCATAAGTGCTAAATGGATAAAATGGAATAAGGACAGATAAAGCCCAAGATGCGATATAGTCTAGCTTATGTTGCAGGGTTTTTTGTTATAAGATATATGGTTGATCGATAGACATTACACCTTGCTCTAGAATTTTAAAACCCGAATATTCTAGGTCGGAATTAAGTTCCTTAGCCTTATATACATGTCCGAATGTATGGACAGCTTTGCCTTGGTGGTTTTTATTATAATAAATATCACCATCTTCAGTGGTAAGTCTGAGAACCTTACTATAACTATTTGCTAAATATTTTTTTTGGAATCGTTTAGTTAAATCATATTGCTCTCGCAATAAAGTAAAACATATAACATTTGTTGGTAAAGACTTAGGCGTTGAAACATTAACAATCAATTCGCCCCTTGAATCTAAAATTTCTCTTAGAGAATTCAGAGTATCTCGCCTTTGTCCCTGCCTTTTATATGGTTAAAAGATGAGTATATAGCGAGTATCGCATCAATTTGCCCATTGGTGAAGTAGGTAATATGCTCAGGGGCCGCATCTACTTTATTATTTAAAAATTTAACTTCTATATTACCCCTTACAAGTATATCTATAATAGACATATCTTTAGGCTGATCTTTGGGCTTTGTATCGATTATATTATCGTTATTATTGTAATCTATAGATATAAACCCATTTTGTTTTAGATTATTGATAAATTCATTAAGTCCTACAATACTTGGATCATATGCTATTATCTCGAATTTAGTTTTAGTATGTTTTGAAGCAAATTTCTCTATTACTGGAAAGATTCTCCCGTCACCACATCCAAAATCTAATATTCTGATAGTAGGTTTGTTTTTGTTATGTCTATAAACACTAGTAAGGATCTTAGTAATTTTTGATTCTTCTCTATAAATGACCTTATTCGTACTAAATCTCGAATTATACAATGATTTACTTGAGCCTTTATAGTCAATATCATATTGCGCTGCTACATCTAAAAATTCACTAATGTTAGAGCATTTCGCAGAAAAATAAGGTGATGATATAAAGACTAGAATAAGACCAAATAGGGAGTATCTAATGAGAGTCATATTTTAAATGTGTTAACAAAATTTAATCTAATTTCGAGTAGGAATATAGAAACTCTCTTGCAAAAAGTAAAGAAAAATTAATGCTTTTTGGCATGGTTATGCCGATAAATTTTAGAGGATAAACGTAGCTTGAATTCGTTATGCTAATGCAAAATCCCATTTTGAAATGATCAAACTAAATAATTAGTTTGAATTGAAGCGAGCTTCGCATATACATAAGTATTTATTTACCCTTTCTCAAGGGAGCCCTAAAATTCATATGTAGAGTTTAATCTGAAATTTGGTCTAAGAACCGTGGTAGTTTTTTGCAATCGCAAGAACAATAACCTTCTTTGCTCCTGCTTTTTTTAATTCTTTTGCGCATAGGTTAATTGTTTGTCCAGTTGAAATTACATCATCTATTATCACGACATTTTTATTAAAAACTATTTTTGGATTAGACGCAAAACTTCCAATCAAGTTCTTTTTTCTGGCAGATCGTGATAGGAATGTTTGAGATTTGGTGTTTTTCGTTTTTATGAGTGCATCTTGGCTGAAATTTTTTTTTGCAAACGCGGCTATCTCTCTTCCAAGTATTTGAGAATGATTATAGAGTCTAAATATCCTTTTAAATTTATGCATTGGTACGCAAGTGATAATATCTGCATCTATAACTAATGGGCCAAATCTTGATAATATTATTTTTGCAAAAAATTTTGCAAGATAAGTTCTATCGTTATATTTAAAACCATGTATAATTTTCTTGGAAGATCCATCATATTTAAAAACACTCCGAGCTATATCGAAATGCGGCTTATCTTTAGCGCATCCTGCGCATATATATTCTGACTGACCCTCAAAAGGGAACGGCACGCCGCATATTTTGCACATAGGATCATCAATGAATAAATACTTGGGCCAGCAATTGTGGCAAATAGAATAATCATCCTCGACAAAAACTCCGCAATCTAGGCACCTTGCAGGCATTAAAATATCAAGGATTTTTTTTAGAATCATCAATTAAGAATCGGAGAGTAAGATAATGAAATTAAAAATATAAAAGCTACATTTAAAGCTACAAAACCCAAAAGTAGGGCTTTTCTGTTGCCCGGCAAGCCCCCAGCCGCTAGTTACATAGTGCTGTTACGCAGCTGCTGCAACTTGGAAACGATTATTGTCGTTTGCTTTTATGTTTATTCGATCCTTAAAATAATCAAAGACGAATCAAAGATTATTCCGGCGGTGTCTCTCCGAGCAAAAACTAAATCTTTATTAAGTACGTCGATGCTGATTCGCCCCCAAAGTGAAAAAATTATGGTGGAGGCGCCGGGTTCCGCCCCCGGGTCCGCTGCTTCTATTCTAAATAGTCATTTATTGCTATAGCCTAAAAAGGCATATATTATGATAACAAAAAAATCACCCAAATGCAAATTATAATAATAGGGCAAAATGGTCAGCTAGGCACTAAGCTTGCATTAGAAGCAAATCAGAAAAATTATAATTATCTTCAGCTAAGCAGAAATGAAATAGATCTATCTGATAAAGGGTCAATTTTTGACGCTCTATCCAAGATGGAAAGATTCTTAAAATTAAGTGATAAAAAAGTCATTATTAACGCATCTGCATTCACAAATGTTGAAATGGCTGAAATTGACACGGAAAATGCATATAAAGTTAATGCTTACTCCAATCAATTAATTTGCGATTATGCAAAAAAACATAATATTTTGTATGTGTCTTATTCAACTGATTATGTGTTTGATGGAACAAGTAATAAACCATATAAGGAATCAGATCAAGCAAATCCAATAAACCAATATGGTTTTTCTAAATTAAAAGGCGAGGAGATTATACAAAAGTCTGGATCAAATTACCTTATTTTAAGGACAAGCTGGGTTTTCTCAGAAATTGGCACTAATTTTGTAAAAAAAATATTTGATCTTTTGGCATCTGGTAATGATCTTAATGTCATACAAGATCAAGTAGGTACGCCCACATCTGCAAAATTTATTGCAGAAACTACTTTTAAATTGATTGAATATTTTAGAGGTGAAAATATAAAACACATTATTAATATCGCGCAGCATCCAGAAGTATCGTGGTTTGATTTAGCAATGCAAATAAAATATCAATTAAATAGTAATGTGGTAATTCACCCTATTTTGTCTCAAAATTACAAAATGAAGGCAAAAAGGCCAGGATATTCGGCTTTATCCACAGAGAAATTAGAAAAAATTATCGGAAGTATTAGAAGCTGGGACGTTGACTTACATGAGGTTATAAATAATTTAAAATGACTAGTGAACCAGACTTGCAAAAATTATGGCTAGACAATTTGCGCATAAAAAACGAATCGAAACACACTTATAATGCATACAAAAACGATATTCACTCTTTCCTTGAGTTTTTGAAAAATGCTGAAGGTGCAAATGACAAAGATAAAATATTATTAGTTGATATAAGAGTAATTAGAAGCTGGCTTGCATATCTCAAAAACCAAAATCTAAGCTCAGCTAGTATCGCAAGAAAACTCGCAGCCATTAAGAGCTTCTACAAATTTTTATCAATCAAAGATTTTCAAATTGATGCTTCTATTTTTACGATCAAAACTCCCAAAAAAACAAAATCAGTACCAAGATCTTTAAATCTTGATCAAATAAATGGGACAATAGAGGGATTACTAGAGGAGCATGAAGAGGAATGGATGAATTTACGTAATAGGGCGGTCGTCATACTTGCTTATGCTCAAGGGCTACGTATTAGCGAAATTTTATCGATCACAAAAAAACAAATAAATGATCGATACTTAAAGATAGTTGGCAAAGGGAGCAAAGAAAGAATTGTACCTTGGCTTGATATTTCTCTATCGTCATTGAGAACATATATCAAAAATATTCCTTACGATATAAGTGAGGATATGCCAATTTTCCTTGCAAAAAAAGGCGGATTGCTGCATGCATCACAGATTAGGCAAATTCTAATAAATCTCAGAAAGAGGTTAAATTTGCCAGAGCATACAACCCCGCATGCTTTCAGACATAGCTTTGCATCGCATCTTCTTGAAAATGGCGCAGATCTCAGGGTTATTCAAGAGCTGCTAGGTCATGCAAGCCTATCAACAACGCAAGTATATACAAAAACTACCATATCTCATTTACAGAACGCTCATCAAAAAGCCTTTGAGGAATAAAAAAGCATCTTTTAAGTATATTGCGCAGAATATAAAAATTATAAAATCAAAAAGGCAATTTTGTAGTATATACGTCACCCATTATAGTTTCTCTATGTTCATAACTACCAAAAGCATGACTTTTATTTGATATATTTATCCCAAACTTCCCTATGTTGTTACGTAATATGCCAATTTAATTTTTTCATTAGCTTGGCAGTTTTACTATTTACCTCAGTGAGTAGCCACTGATCACCTATTTTAATCTTATTTATTCGGCTTAGCCTCATAAGT
>JANRKH010000049.1:0-40344 GCA_033763595.1 Rickettsiaceae bacterium | reverse complement strand
TAATATTATGGAAACAGCAAAATGGACACCTGATCAACAAGCATTATATTTAAAACAAAAAATGCGAGAACAAGATCTCAGGCTAACTCACGAAGAAGAAAAAAGAGAAGCTTATGACAGAGGAAAACTAGAGGGAGAGATTAAAGGAGAGATCCATATGATAAAGGTCTTACTTGACAATCATGTAGAAAAAGAAAAAATCATTCAAAGCTTGAAGCATCTAACTAATGCAACACTACAACATAATCTTGATAAGAATTTAGCATATATACAAGAACATATAAATGATACAGATAGTCAGATATGCAAAGACTTAGGACTTGACTCTGAAGCGGATTTAAGCTCGATGATACCTTAAAAAGATAGATTTATACATTAGACATTTCACCATAACCTTGCATTAAGTGGTAATAATTGCGTAATCAAAAATTGTTTTTCCATTCTAAAGATGCCTTATCTATGTTCCGGTAATAAAGCTACTTTTTTTTCTAAAAATTCCTAGACGCTACTTACAGGTTATGTGGAGAGATCTCTATTATGAGAAATTTAATCTTCCTCTATTAAAATCTCTCTTTTACCTGAATGATTTGGCGCAGATATTACTCCGTCTCTTTCTAGCCTTTCAACTAAAAGGGCGGCTCTATTATATCCTATTCTTAATGATCTTTGGATATAGCTTGTTGATGACTTTCTATCTCTTTTTACTATTTGAAGTGCTTTTTTATATAGGCCTTCATCGCTCACGTCGTCTGAATCGATTATAGACTCGTCTATCTCATCTTCATCTGTTGTTGTAACTGCGTCAATATATTCTGGTTCACCTTGGGATTTAAGATAATTTGTGATTCTCTCCACTTCAGAATCTTCTACAAATGGCCCGTGCACTCTTGTGATTCTAGAGCTTTGGCCCATATATAGCATGTCTCCCATGCCTAGAAGCTGCTCTGCGCCCTGTTCCCCAAGGATTGTTCTACTATCTATCTTGGATGTTACTCTAAAGCTGACTCTGCTTGGAAAATTCGCTTTAATAACCCCTGTAATAACATCTACAGATGGTCTTTGAGTGGCCATGATGATATGTATACCGGCAGCTCTTGCCATTTGGGCAAGTCTTTGAATCGATGATTCGATATCCTTGCCTGCAACGAGCATCAGATCGGCCATCTCATCAACAATAACTACTATAAAGGGTAGTTTTTCCATCTCTATCGGGACAGACTCGAAAATGGGTTTTCCTGTTTCTGGGTCAAAGCCCGTTTGCACAGTTCTTTTTAATTCCTCCCCTCTCGCAATCGCCTCATCTATTCTATTGTTATAGCCGCTGATATTTCGGACTCCGAGATTAGACATTAGTCTATATCTATTTTCCATCTCCTTGACAGCCCATTTTAAAGCCACAACAGCCTTTCCTGGTTCTGTAACAACAGGGGAGAGAAGATGTGGTATTCCATCATAAACCGATAATTCTAACATTTTTGGGTCTATCATTATGAATTTACATTGTTTTGGGCTGTTTTTGTATAGAAGAGAAATTATCATAGTATTAATTGCCACAGATTTGCCCGAGCCTGTGGTTCCAGCTACTAGCAAATGAGGCATTTTAGCTAGGTCAACTATGGTAGGTTTGCCCGATATATCTTTTCCAAGAATAATAGGAAGACTATGGTCATAATCTTGATATTCTCTTGATTCTATCAGCTCTCTTATTCTAAAGAATTCTCTTTCTTCATTAGGCAGCTCAATCCCAAGAGCATTTCTTCCTGGAATAACCGCGATTCTGGCAGATAAAGCAGATAAGCTTCTTGCTATATCATCTGATAAAGATATGACTCTCGAGGATTTTGTTCCTGCCGCTGGTTCGAATTCATATAAAGTTACAACGGGACCTTGATTGATTTGAATAATATGACCTCTTACCCCAAAATCTTTTAAAACCTTCATGAGTCTTTCTGCTTGATATTCGAGCTCCTCTGATGTTTGAGCTTTGTGGGAATGGCTTTTTTTGTCTCTCAAAAGCTCAAGATCTGGTAGATTAAATCCGTCGTTGAAATTTTTATCTTTAACAATAGGAAGTTTTCTTGGGCTACTTGATACTGTATGTATGCTCCTTGCTACTGGACTTGCAGGAATTTCTGTTGTGGCCTTTAGTTTAGCTCCAGTGTTAATATAAGGTTCAGGTTTTTTTTCAGATGGTTTGAATATATAGAATATCCCAAATAATAACCTTGCATAAATTTCTGATTTAAAGCCGAGGCTATACAAAAAAGTCAGAAAAAATACCAGGATCATTACGCACAAAAACCATGGACCAAATAATTTTTCCAAATGAAACAAAATATTAGAGGTTTTATTTGGATTATTTAATAAATAATGATCAATGAAAGTAGATAAAATAAAAATACTTGCAAAGCCCGAAATAATCTTTAATTTTATTCTTTGGATATCTTTTGTAAGAAGTATGTTTATTGCAAGACACAAAAGAAAAAGGACAATGAACCATGACGCTAGACCAAACATTTGCATAAATATATCAGCTATGTAGGCGCCAACGAAACCCAGAATGTTTGTGGATTCGTATCTCGTGCTAGTATTCAATGAGTTATCAAACTCATTATAAGTAGCAAAAGATGCGGCAATTACAATAGAGGCGGATAGGACGACTGCCGCTTTGAATATTCTATTTTTTGGCATGAACTAAAATGCTTTTTTTGATAATATTTACTCAGATAATAGCAGTCTTGCAAGATAATTATGAATATAATTTATGGATGTTGAGCATGTGCGTCTTATACCAAAGCTTATACTCAAGTAAAATGTACGCTGTACGTAAATGGTATTAGTATGTTGCTTGAGCATGTTACGCATTAAGTACGAATGTTAAATGAAAAAAATGCTTGAAGTTAAACGATATTTTCTAAATAGATTATATGTTTCAAGGGAAGAAATATATGAGCTTATATGTTTAGTCATAGATTTCAAAAAACAAGGAGGATATCTTCCGCCTAAGGACCTTGTGCTTAAGGAGCTAAGAGAAGACATTAAAAAAGCCGAGTTACTAGAAAGACGTTTGGTCATAGAGCATGATTCAAGGGCAGGATATAGAAGGCTTATCGAATTCAGTGCTACAAAGAATGACCCCAATATTTTAAAGGCCTTCATTGATAATACTAATTCATCATTAAACGAGCTACTCGATGAGCCTTGGGCTCTTAGAACTAATAAGTTAAAATATCTACTTTTAGGTGCGCAAAAGATAGTCCAAAGTGAATATGATGATATAATGAATTATCTAGATAAACAAAAGGAAGAGATATTTTGCACATGTTTCAACTCTGGCATGACTATTGAATTTGCTGACGTGCTAGAAACGTCGCGCAAGGATATTATGTACGGCGCTCTAAACTGGGATACAACCGCATATGCTGATTATCTTCAGACAATGTTACTTGAGATTCTGTCTATAACTAGCAATTGCAGGGTTGCGGATGTGGGACTGCTTGCTGCCAAGAAGATTTACAATCTTGATGAAAGTCCAAATATCCAGGGTATAAGGTCTTTGCATAATGTATTTGATATTTTGCCGGAATATAGATGGTTTGCAAAAAAGCATAAATTAAATTCCTGGGATAGAGAATGTTATACTGAACTTGTTGTACCGAGTCTCGGATATTATTACGGAGGAACTAGGGTTCCTGAGTGGAATGAACATCTTGAGATCAAAGACGTTATTGATAAGGCTTATCAACATAAAACTTTCAAAATGGAAGATTGTTCATCTTTTGTAGGAAAGTTTATTGATGCGGATCCTAATATCGATACGAGTGACATGTTACTTGGAAAAATTGTCCAAATGCATAAGTATGAAGAGTCGCACAAGCCAAAATCAGGCGATATATTTGTATATAAGGGCCATTGTGGTTTTGTAATCGAATTTGATGAATCTAATAAAACTCTTATAACTCTTGAGTGTCATAGACATATGCCATTTAGGGATGGTTTTTTGCTGAAAAAATACCATGTGGAGGATAATGGTTATATAACAGCTTCTTTCGAGGAGTTTTGTGGCACTGAAGTGGAAATGTTCTGCGGGCTAGATCTATCTTTGCCAGAAGGTAATAGTGAGACATATGGACCGGTGTCATATTATCATTGTTTTGCCACGGATAACGACGATTCTTCCTGAGTAGACTTGCTATTCTGTAATACTAACTGTCATTTGGTAATTGGCAGCTCTCCCTAAAATTCATTAGACCTCTTCGGAAACTCGCTCCTGGGGGCAAGTAGCTGGCCCAGGCGGAGCGCAAAACCTCAGCGTACATGAGGTACGTGAGGATTTGAGCGCTAAGGCGACAACGCAATTGCATCTAGGAGTAGAGTTTCCAGAGAGGTCTATTTGTTCAGGTTGAGTTCTAGAGAGTTGGTACTAGCTCCCTTGCTATCAAGTTCTAGGGGTAATTGCGTTGCCTACGCAAGTATAGCAGGATCCTCATGTGCCTTATTGCACATTCCGGTCCTTTAGCTCCGTGTGTTCCTAAGACTTGCTCGCTCGAAACTAAGTTTTTCAAAGAGGTCTATTATGGTCTGAGTACGCTCATTAATTCTTGCCATTCACGAGCGCTCAGTCCGCTTGATTCAGACGTGACTTTTTCTCCCTTGATCATTTTTTTTATTATGGATAGGCCAGTTCTAGAAAAAAGAGCGCCTTCTTTTCTATATTCCAAAAAAGCTTCATATGTATATGGTACCCATTTTTGTACAATCTCGAGTATTTTATATGCATATTCTCTTATTTCGAATTGCGCATGTGAGTCGGCCCTTAATGAAAGAAAATGCAGTAAATTATGTAGATCTATTTTCCAGTACCATTCAGTGTAATGATTTAGAGTTAGATTCATTCGTGCAAGTTCTCTCGTGATTCCAGTGCATGATGGGTCTATAACGTTTCCATGTTCATCTTCGTTCATGAGAGTTACGTAATGAGAGTAACATCTTTCTGCGTCTTCTCTTAGGATCGCAAGAACTCGCTCTGCATCTTTTGTAGGAATTGATGCAGATTCTCTTCCCTGTTTGTTTACTTTAGATTGAGGTGCAAGGTCTGTTTCTCTTGGTAAATAAAAATCACTACCCATGACAGAATACCTGGCAGAATATTCATTTATGCTAGCAGACCTATGTCTCACCCATTGTCTTGCTATAAATATTGGTAGTTTGACATGAAGTTTAATTTCGCACATTTCAAATGGGGTAGTGTGCCTATGTCTCATTAAATAATTTATTAGACCTTTATCTTGATTTGTTTTTTTTGTACCTTTTCCATAAGATACTCTTGCAGCTTGAACAATAGAAGAATCTGTGCCCATGTAGTCAATTACTCTTATGAAGCCATGATCTAGTACTTTAATAGGTTTATATAATATGTCTTCTAATTCTTTAGAAACTATTCTTTTAGTGATCTCGGTTGAATCTATATCTTGTTCTGTTTGTTTATCCATGAATATTACTTGCATTTAGGGATGACACTTTATTGTCAAGATCCTCAAGGAGCTTTTCAAAGCTACTATTACTAATTACATTTCCGAATTCTGCCTGATTTGAGTTAATGAGGCTAATCCCCTCTGTTACAATATCAAAAACCTTAAATTTATCCCCATCGAATTTTCTAATTACATAGTCAATCCTTATCGGATCAGCATTAGGACTATTTAAAAATGTTTTTACGACGTATTCGTCTTTGCTTATAGGAGACTGGGATCTAATTGATATTGTTTGTTCTGGTTTATAAAATCTTACGGCATTTGCATATGATTTCACTATATAGCTACTATATAATTTTGTAAATTGAGATATTTGATCCTCAGTTAAAGATCTTCTATATTTACCAAGAACAAATTTAGACATCCAAGGTAAGTCCATATTTTGTTCTATAAGATTTTGAGATATAGAGATTTTCTCTTCTGTGCCTAATTCATTATTTCTAAGAATCGAAAGAGTTTTTTTGAGTAAATGATCTACGTAAGCACTTACCTCGGAATTTGCAAATGAATTATTTGCAAACATAAGCAATATAGTAAAAAAATATATTCTTTTAAGCATAGAAATTTTCGGCCTTATTTAGGATATTATTCTGAGATGTAATACCAATCCTTATTTTTCAGTAACAAGTCAGGATACAGAAGCATTAGAGGGAGTCTTATAAATACGCGCCTATTTAAAACGCGCCTATTTAAACGCAAATATACAGCAAGATACTTTAATAATTACTTTTTCATGTCATGAAGATGCTAGTAGAGCCAAGATAAAGTTCTTCTCGCGCTCGATAATAGCAATAAATTATCAAAACAGATTAAAAGTTAAAAAAAAGCAATTCTTGTGCTATAGGCAGTATATTATAGACAAACCCTAAAAATTATTTGTAAAATTTCTCTTCAGGAATGGTGTAAAATAGTATTTTGCCCATCTTTTTCAAAATACATGCAATTCATATAACAGATTAATTTTTTTATCAATATTTAATTTATGTAACTACTGAAGAATTGTGGGCGCGACTCTATTTTGTCATATAATACCAAATCCCATTTTTAAGTACTTGCTTCTAGGTCGTCGCTAAAGGCTTACACGAGAGTAGGCTTCGTGACTTGCTCCTAGTATTATTTAATTCTAGAGATTTGGTATAATTCAATATCCCATTTTTAAAAGAAACAGACAAATGGCAGCTAGACTCATCCAGGCTATGCTCATCAACAGACTCGCCCCAAAATTCATTTAGAGTTAATTGTTGGACTTGATATCATGTATATAGTCTTTTATGTTGAATTAGCTACGTTGTTGACTCGTCGCTCACCTAATACTCATAGGCTTCTCTCCTCGCGCCTAGTATCTAATCCAACCTAAAAGACTATATCATGTCGACTGTCAGAAAATTTTGTTATCTGATATTTGAATCTGTTATAACTTGTCACTATGTCTGAATATCTTGCTCAGCTTTTGGCCGTTTTTTTCTTGGAAGTCTTTTTTTGTTTTTCTTGATAGGCGGCTTTTCGATAAGCTGATCGTTTATAATATTATTATTATTTCCAGATTCAGAACTGACATCTGTATCTTTGTGTACTTCTTCTATTTCTGCAGAATGATCAGATTTCCAATTTCTTCTTTTGCTACTTTTTTTGCCTTTATCTATAATGCTATCGTTATTTTTTTGCTCTGTAATTGTTGCATCATTTTTTTTCTGCTTGGGTTTTTGGACCCTTTCTAATTCGTGCAGATTTTCAATTTCGCCAATGTCTGTCTTATTATATTTTTTTTGCTGGTATGGAGTGTCTTGAATAGAGACTTTTTCGATTGAAAAACTATCTGAGCTAGCTTCATTATCAAAATAGAAATTTAGTTTCATAGAATATTTTTTTTCTATCAGAGAAATTTCCACTCTTTTATTATTCAGTAAGAAAAGCACAACATCATTATGAGCATATACATTTAAAATTTCTATTTTTTGATTATAAACTTCATTCTCAATAGTTCTAAGTATAAGCATAGAGTTTGCCTCTTCGTTTCTAACAATGCCCTTGCCATTACAGTTTTGGCACATTTTAGAATGCGATTCAAGAAATGATTGGCGCAATCTTTGGCGAGACATTTCGAATAAACCGAAACTACTTATATTTCCGAGGTGAATTTTGGCTTTATCTCGCGCGACGTACTCCCCGAGAGAGCGTTCTACTATTTTTCTGTTTCTATGCTCGTGCATATCTATGAAATCTATCACAATTAAGCCAGAAATATCTCTAATTCGAAGCTGGCGAGCAATTTCCTTTGCAGCCTCTACATTTGTTTTAAGGGCTGTTTGCTCAATCGTACGCTCTGACGTTGACTTACCTGAGTTGACATCAATTGAAGTTAGTGCCTCTGTTGGATTAATTATAATGTAACCACCCGAAGGTAAAATTACAGTTTGTTGATAAAGCGAAGCTATCTGAGATTCTACGTCAAACTTAGAAAAAATAGGCGCATCATCATTATATCTTGAGATTTTGTTTATCTCTTCGGGCAATATGTTAGACATGCAATCAACTGCACTTAAATATGCTTCCTCACCTTCTATAAGAATATTTGATACAGATGAATCAAATAAATCTCTAATAGATTTTTGAATGATTTCTTCCTCTGCATGTATGAGAGCTGGGGCTCTAGATACAAGAGTTAATTCTCTGATGTGATTCCATAACCTAACCAAATATTCATAATCTCTTTTAATATCCCCTGAAGATTTTCCTGTGCCTGCTGTTCTGACTATCAGGCTTGCTATTTTAGCATCAGCTCCACCTAAAAGTGACTCTATAATTCGCTTCAACCTTTTTCTTTCTTCGCCGCTGCTTATTCTCCTTGAAACTCCTATGTGACCAGGATTATTCGGCATAAGGACGGAGTATTTGCCTGCAAGTGATATGTAAGAAGTGAACGAAGCTCCCTTATTACCTCTTTCTTCTTTTGTGGCCTGGACTAATATTACCTGCCCCTTTTTTATAACTTCTTGAATTTGATACTGCTTGTAAAGAGCTATTGGCTCTATTGCCTCATCGTTTAGTTTATCTGACTCTTCTTCTTGAGAATAAGATTCTTTTTCCGTAGATGAGTCTGTGTCGATTATTTTCTCTATTGTGGATATATCTGTCTCGGCGTCATTCTCTTCGAAGTTTGCGCATGTCTCGTCTAACGATGGATCAACATTTGCAATAGTTGGCTCAGAAATACTTTGTAAATTCGATAATTCATTACTATATTTCTCTACGTCACCGATTGGAATATTGTAATATCCAGGATGTATCTCGCTAAATGGTAAAAAACCATTTTTTCCACTTCCGTAATCTATAAATGCTGCCTGAAGGCCTGGCTCTATCCGAGCCACCTTAGCAAGATAAATATTTCCTTTAATTTGCGATGCCGAGGATGATTGATATTCTATGTTCTCTATTTTATTGTTTTGGCCTACTAGTGCCACTCTAAATTGATTGGGAAATGTCCCATCTATTAAAATTTTTTTATTCATTCTATCTCCAGTGAATTACTGCTATATTTTTCGACTATGATTCTGCTTTAAGTTTATTAGATCTCTCTATATACTAAATCCCATGTTATGTTAGTTGCGCCCCCGCATACCGAACTTGTAGTAGGCGCATCTAATGCTTCTAGTATTATTAATTCTTATATGTGGTATAATACCATGTTCCTAAGCTACAAGCTCCAAGAGAAATTTTGTAATAATCCTAAACGTTCAATCTATTTTTATGTAGGCGTACGCTGCATCGGTCTAAAATTTCAATTTCGCAAGTTTACCTGGGATTTGGGTATAAAAACACGTCTTGTAGGTATGTGAAAGTTTTCGTACGCAACATGATCATACTGCATCATTGCTCTTAAGTTCCTTCTTGGACTTAGGTTTTAGCATATATAACGCGCTTCGCGCATTCGAAGTGCAAAGTCAAGTCCAAAGATTAAATTCAGTTCTCGGTATACCAAAATATATAGTCTTTTATGTTGAATTAGCTACGTTGTTGACTCGTCGCTCACCTAATACTCATAGGCTTCTCTCCTCGCGCCTAATATCTAATCCAACCTAAAAGACTATAAAAAACTAAATAAGAATTTCTTCAGTTCAAAAATTAAGAAAAACACTATATATGGGGGACTTCATTACTATTTCTTAATTTTTTTAGCAAAACTGCATCTCAAAAACAATATATACCCAGAAAGAGTCTGACCTTGAGCATGATTTATGTGCACAATCTTTCTCATACTTATATCTTGTTTATATACAAACCTAAGTTTTTAGGCAAATGATATTTAAGAATGGAATAAATTTACTAAATCAAAATATAGATCAGGGCATCTACGATCAAAAATCATTTAGAGCATTAGTATATATTTCAGTAGCTTGCTTTTTATATGGAATATCAGCTGGAATAAATCTTACTAGTTTTAGTATGTTTTTATCTGGATTTAATTTGCAGGCTAATCAAATATCTCAAATCTTGAGCCTAGAGATCATTGGTAATATAACTATAGCACCTTTCATGATATTGGTTGCAAGAGCTATTGGAGATGAGAGGTTTGCCATATATTGCCTTATTTTTAGGAATATGTTTCTTTTGATTTTTGGAATGGGAACGGACTATATTGGGTGGACAGTTGGCCTATTCGGTTTTGGTATGTTTGGATTCGCTCTTCATACTTCCATATTTCAATGGATCAATTTAGCCGCAAAAAACACACATAGAGCAACGTATCTTTCTGCTTCTGCTGTGTTATTTGGGCTTGGTATTGCGATAGGCCCTATTTTACTCTCAATTATTGACATAGGACCAACTCCTTCTGCTTTTTTTATAAGCGTTGGAATATCATCGTTAATGCTCATTCCTCTTTCCATAGTTGATTTGGTAAATGCAAGGTCAACAAAAATAAAAGTAATACCTGTGCAAAAAATACTTAATTTCTCGAGTGTTCCAATAATATCAGCAATATCAGGGCAATATATATTTTTATCTATAATAGAATTTTTACCACTTTATGCCTTGGAATTCGATATGATGCAGTCCGAGGTATACATGTTAGTTGGTTACTTTTGCCTTAGCGGACTTGTACTTGGAATACCAATAGGAATAATGATTGATCGATACGATAGACTGAAAGCTCTTATTTGCTTTGCGTTTGGAGTTTTAATTTTTACAAGAATTATACCTTACACAATTAATGATAAAATTTTGGTTTTTTTAGTGTTCAGTCCTCTTTGTGCCTGCATAAATGGAATATTGATAATATCCCTTGCAATTATAGGAGACAAATTCAAAGGAGATGATTTCATAGCTGCGAATATAACTATTAATGCTTTGTCGATGATAGGTGGTTACGTTGGTATAGTATCTACCGGAAACGCTATTGATAAACTTGGGGCTGATGGGATGATTTATTCTATCTCCTCAATTATTGCAGTTTATATAGTATTGCTACTTTGTGAGCTAATTTTCCGAAAAACTTAAAAAAGGTATCAAGTGGAAGGAAAAATATTTTTTCAAAACATTCAAGAACTCAATGATAAGTACATTGAGGCGTTGCATTTAATTCATCAAAAAAAATTTGATGTTAATGCAAGGAACTATATAGATATTCTTGGAATTAAAGAAGCATACATAGATGCAGTTACTGATTTTGCTAATAACCCATATAAATTTTTTGAGCATAATCTTGAATATGCATCTAAAATTTCAAAGCTCATGTTTCATTTTTTAGAAAAAATGTCAGGAAATACTCATCTACATGAATTACGTGATGTGGATTCTAAAGACAAAAGATTCAAGCAACCACTATGGAAGGAAAGTTTATATTTTAACTTCATTAAACAATTTTATTTAATGTCTTCTGACTGGCATAGATCATTGGTCCAAAAGCTTAATGTTCCATCGCATCAAAAAAGGCTTATCGAATTTTACACTGAGCAGATTCTTTGCGCGGCAAGTCCAACAAATTTTGTGAATCTGAACCCTGAAGTTTTAAGTGAGTTGATTGAAACTAATGGCCAAAACTTAAGACAAGGCATAGAAAATTTTATAACTGATATTAAAAACTCAGATTTTTTACTATCTGTTTCTACCACTTCTCCTGATTATTTTGCTGTTGGTGAAAACATAGCGACTACCAAGGGAAAAATTGTTATGCAAAATGACCTAATGCAATTAATTTGCTACGAGCCTAAAGAAACTACTTATCAGATTCCCATTTTAATTATTCCGCCTTGGATAAATAAATATTACATACTAGACCTAAAAGCTGAAAATTCGTTTATCAAATATTTTGTTGATCTTGGGTTTCAAATATACCTTGTGTCCTGGGTAAATCCTGGCCCTGAACTTTCCGAAAAAAACTTTGCAAACTATTTAAAGGAGGGAGTTGACGAGCCAGTAAAATATCTAAAAGAAAAGTTTGGTTACAAAAAATTTAATCTCGTAGGTTACTGTATTGGTGGAACATTATCGGCTTGTGCCGAAAGTTACTACAGATCACTTGGAGAGAGTCATTTTGAATCTATTACATTAATTACAACTCTGCTAGACTTCTCTGCTCCAGGTGATCTTGCCTTATTTATCAATGAGCATACTGTGGACTCTATAAAGCAGGAATTAACGGGAAATGGTTTACTTAGCGGAAAATACATAGCCTATACTTTTAGCTTGCTGAGATCAAAAGAACTTATATGGTCATTCGTAATAAACAACTACTTACTTGGAAAAAAGCCAATATCATTTGATCTTTTATATTGGAACGCAGATAGTACAAATCTTCCGTCTTCTATGGTAGATTTTTACTTAAGGAATATGTATCTAGAGAATAACTTGATGAAAAATGGCAAGATAAAACTTTTAGGGCAGCAAGTAAATCTTAAAAATATTAAAATCCCAAATTTTTTCGTTGGAACAATCGAAGATCATATAGTACCTTGGCAATCATGTTTTAAGGGGTATCAGTTCATAAACCAAGAATCTGATGAAGATAATGTGTTTTGTCTTGCGGGCTCCGGTCATATAGCTGGTATTGTTAATCCACCATCTGCAAAAAAATATTGTTATTACATAAGTAATAAAAACGAGAAAAACCCAGACAAATGGCTCGAGGGGGCCGATATGAAAGAGTATTCATGGTGGGAAGAGTGGCATCAATGGATTAAAAAACGCAGTAGCATTAAAGTAAAATCTATTGATTATGACACAATAGAGTATCTAGAATTTGCTCCTGGAAGCTATGTAAAAAAGAGGATATAAAGCTAAGTTTAACAGTTTTTAAAATAGGTCTAGTGAGATACTGCTGTGTTAAGGTTTTTGCCGTCGTTCAACGCTTTTTCAAATTTAGCTTTTTTTCTGATTCCATATTCAACTACATGAATGTAGGCAAAGTTAAATTTTAATAGATTTTCGCCAATTCGTTCTATTTCGTCTCTATGTTTTTGTGAGAATTTGTTTAGAATAAGATCTGTTATATTGTATAAAAACGACCAGGAGAGTTCTAGTTTTTGATCTTCTGGTATATAATCTTCCTGATTATACAAATTTTTGTCATAATTACTTTGGCCTTGTGGATCATCTTTTTTGGTGTAATTGTTCTTAGCCTGCGCATTTGATCTAAAAATGCGCCAAATAAAAAAACTTAAAAAAGTAGATACAAACAATACAATAAAAAAAATAGAATCGAATCTAAATAACATATGCTTTTTATTATCTTACAAGTAGAATATAACATAAATTAGTTAGGGTTTACGTAAAAAATTTCACATAATAGTGAATTTTCAAATAATAATTTTATTAATGTTGATAAAAAACAATGAATTCATTAAAACAAAACAATACATGGCTTATTACATTTTTAGATCTACTAATGATTTTAACATGTTTTTTCATCCTCATTTATTCTATATGTATTGTAGAATTTATGGATAAATCAAACAAAAATCATGAAAGTGTTAGTACTGTTAAGTCTATTACATTTCATTCGCACGGGTCTTTGAGGGTGATTTTTGATTCATTGGCTAAACACTTAAGGAATAACAAGAGTATTAAAATATATGACCAAGGTAGCTTAATAAGGATCATTCCTGCTATAGATATTAACAATATGGACTCTGTAGCATCGCAAGCTAAAGAAGTTGGAGTCCATTTGTTTAATTTTACTAGAAATTTAATCAAAGTTAGTTTAATAATTAATCCCGACTATTTGGCAAATGGAGAATTTTCCGAAGAGGTGGTTTCAACGCCTTTTCCTAATAGAACAAAAATGAAGATTGATACAAAGGATACCATAACTAGGAATAAAATCACTAATTTGATTGAGATTACTAGTCAGTTCAGGGACATTTTATCAAAATATTCAGGTAACAACTTTATTGTAACTGTTATCGAACTTGACCATAATATAGTCAATTTAACTGATAATGGGTGGCTAATCACCACAAATATTTACGCCGAATCCAAAATATAAATATGAAACTAACTAAGTTCTTACTGTTCTTGCTTAATATATCCTTCACTTTTTTAGCAAGTGCGATAACAAATATTGCAATTGAGGTAAAGGAATATGATAATACGGATGCGGTAATATTGCATATCAAACCAAAACAGAACATTGATGTATCATATAGAGCCGGAACTATATGGGTTAAATCAAAATCTCAAATCTCATTTTCAAAGATAAAACCTATCTTGGTTGATTCTTTTCTATCACGAATCAAAAATGTTGATAAGAATACAATCACTATTAAAACAAAGGCTTTGTATCAATCGCACCAAATAATACAGGGCGAAAAGTTTAAAGCTATTAAATTTAGAACTGAAAAAATATTAAATTCTGCAAAGCAAAAAACTATAGAGTCAGTAAATCCCAAAACCAAGTCAGGCTCAACGCCCCTTCCAAACAATAAACAAGGCGAGCAAGCAAGTACCATAAATATAGAAAGCGCCAAAGATCAAATCGAGATCAAATTTCACTTTGATAAAAAAGTTGCATCTGCGGCATTTGTAAGGTTTAACAAATTCTGGCTTGCTTTTGATTCAAAAATTTCCAATGAAATTAAAGCAAGCGGAATAATAAAAACTCCTTACGTCTTTAATGGTACAGACTATACAGTTTTTGAGTTTGCAGTTCCGCCAGAGTATCACCCAGAGATCTCAATGGTTGATAATGACTGGATTCTAAAATTTACAAAAAACCCTTTGTTTCAAAAAAAATTATATAGTTTAGATAATTTAACAGAGCACTATGGAGCAAGAATTGAGGGTGGGAATTTTACAAAAATTATCACAGTCCAAGATCGAGACGTTGGGGATAATATCTCATTTGTAACAGATTCTGGGCAAGATAAAATACTATCAGATACATACGATTATAACGATTTTAAGATATATCAATCACTGAACGGTCTAGCAATTTCATGGGTCACTGAAAAATCTAATATCAAATTATCTGATCATATTGCAGAGATTTATTCTATTGATAATAGTTATTTTAGCGTTCCTGCAGCAAAACTACAAAAGAAAACACAAGACTACTCAAACACAAGTTTACCCTTTGTATCTAAATACCAAAATGGCAATAATTTTGTAGAAAAAAGGGCAAATTTATACAAAGAAATAACGATCTCAGACGACAAACACCTTTCCTCTAGTTTTTTGCAGCTTTCTTATTTTTTATTCAAAGAGGGACTAATGCATGATGCATTCGGTGCCTATAAAAACTTTCAAGCCAAAGCAACAAATGAAACTGTTGCTGTAGAACAAAAATTCTACGAAGCTGTGCTGTATAATCAAATCAATAGATACAAAGACTCAGAAGAAATATTTAAAGAGCTTCTCAAGCAAGACGTCAAAGAGCCTTTAAAATCAGAAATATTACTTTGGAATAGTTACAATAATTATTATTTAGGTCAAGTATCAGAACAGCTAAATATAGCTAAATATTTAAATGGGTTCATGACTCATTATCCGAATGACATATATTGGAAAATGGTTTTTATTGAGTTTGAAATTGCTGCTAATAATAACGACCAAACTCTAGCAGAGTCGTTATTTAAAAATGTTAGACAAACTAAAGATAGTTTAAAGAACGATAAGCTTAATTACTTCAAAGCTACTTTTTTTAAAAAAAGCAAAAAATATAACCAGGCACTAAATTATTATGATGCAGTAAAGCTTAATTACAAAGATCCTAGTATATACGTGAGTAGCCAATTCGACAAAATAGATTTAAGTACTAAACTTAAGCAGATTGATTTAAACGAAGCAGTAAATAAGCTACAGGGCTTAACGTTTTTATGGAGGGGAGACGACCTCGAGCATGATATTTTACTTCGTATAGCTCAACTTCAACAGGATACAAAGGATTATATTAAGTCATTAAGGACTTACCAATATATTTTAGATGCGTTTCCATCTGATCCCGGCAATGTCTACATTAGTAAACAGATGGCCTCAATTTATAATGATTACGTCTTTTCAGAAAATGGGATCTACAAGTCTATGAATGACTTTGAGGTTGTTACTTTATATAGCGAATTTAGGGAACTCACTCCTATTGGAGAGCAAGGCGATAAAATTACATTACTTATAGCAAAAAGCCTAATTAGATTAGATCTATTAGATCAAGCGGAAAGAATCCTAGACCATCAGGTTAGATATAGGCTTTCTGGTAAGGATAAAATTATTAGCGGAGATCACCTTGCGACTATATACATTTTAAATCAAAAACCGCAGCTTGCTATAGATGTTATTAATGAAACAGATCTTGTCAATTACGGATATCTTGAGCATTTGTCTAGGATAAGGTTAAAAGCTCTAGCTTACATAAAACTTGGTGATTATAATAAAGCCCTCTCACTACTTTCCGACGATGATAGTAAAGATGCAAAAACTTTAAAGGAGGATGCATACTTTAGAATGGCAGACTGGGAGAATTTTATTGCCATCTCAGAAGGTTCAATCCTCCCGGAAATCAGCTCAGGAAAAATATTACCTGCAGATCTTGAGCAAGAGATTCTTAGACTTTGCATATCATACGCAATGCTTGAGAAATATGACGAGTTAAATCTTGTCATGCAAAAAATAAATACAAACAATCTAGTGCTAAAAGACGCACTAAATTTACTTGTTTCTTCAGGGGGAAAGGTAGATGTGCAAAATCTTGACAGTAAATTCAAAGTAGACGAGGTAACAAAATACTTCAAATCAATAGTTAGCAAATTATTTGACCTAAAATGACCTTTTTTTATAAAATTAAATCAGCTCTTAGCGCAACCTCCTCAAAACTTTCAGGTATTTTTGATTTTTTTTCGAAAAAGTCCATAGATAAAGCTACAGAAGAAGAAATAGAGGAGATTTTATTATCAGTCGATTTTGGTGTAGATACTACAAGCAAAATCATTAGCCAGTTAAAAGCAATCAAAATATCCAGCGAAGATTCTCAGGAATCCTATAAACACCACTTGACTTCGATTATAGAATCTATAATACTCCCTGCGCAAAAACCATTAAATATAATTGAGAAAGAGTTAAACGTCATATTATTCTGCGGTGTAAATGGAAATGGCAAAACTACTACAATAGGAAAGCTTAGCGCCAAATTTGCAGCAAGCGGAAAAAAAGTAATGATAGCAGCATGCGATACTTTTAGACATGCAGCTGTTCAGCAACTTGAGATATGGGCCCTACGAGCAGGATGTGCAATTGTAAAAGCTGATCAGAATACAGACCCTGCGTCAGTTGCATTTCAAGCTGCAAGTAGAGCAGTAAAGGAAGGTTATGACATACTTTTAATTGATACAGCCGGAAGGCTTCAGAATCAGGCAAATTTGATGGGCGAACTTGCTAAAATAGTAAAAGTTTTAGGTAAAATAAACCCTGTCTACCCTCATCACAAAATACTTACACTAGATGCTACAACCGGCCAAAATGCATTAATGCAGGTGGTAAAATTTATGGAAATAGTTGGCGTCAACGGACTTATTTTTACAAAACTTGATGGTACAGCCAAGGCAGGCGCTCTAGTTGGTATCACTGATAAATTCAGCCTACCTATATATTTTTTAGGCGCGGGCGAACAACTCGATGATATAATAGAATTTAACGCAAAAGAATTTGCAAGGAGCTTACTTTCATGAGATTTATACTATTCATAATTATTTCAACTATAGGCTTTAGTTCCTATGGACAATATAGCCCAAAACCCTTGGTCGCAGTATCACTTCCTCCTATCGCAAGCCTTGTGAAAAAAATATTAGGAGATATAGCAGAAATAGAAGTTATTCAAAATAGCTCAACATGTCCGCATCATCACTCACTAAAATATAGGGATGTTCAAAAAATTAAGGGCGCAGACTACATAGTATATATAGATGATTCCTTTGAAAAATACCTGGCATTCTATTTAAAAGATACTAAGGCAAAAAAAATACCATTAACAAAGCTTGGTCATTTTAACATTAATGGATCTAATCATCATTATTGGGTCAATAAAGAATTTGTCATCATGATCATGCAGACAATTGCAGATTATTTTGTAAAACAAGGTTTTGATAAGCAAATCATTGATGCAAATTTTGTTGAGGCTAAAACAAAGCTCAGTCAATTAACTCTGAATGATAATCTGAATGTTGTCTTAGTCGGATATAGTCTTGAGTATTTATACATAGACTTAAACACAAAGAACAAAAAATATCTTCCAAGCGTACACTCAATAAAAAAGGTCAAGAAGCTCGAAAGTGCGATTAGTGATTCAACTAAATGTGTAATTTTTGATTCAGATAATATTATTAATTCAGCAAGTATTAAGTCCAAAAAATTACAGCTAGATATTGAAGATTGGGGAAGCTTCTCCAAAATACCGCTTGAGGATTATTATTTTCAATATTTATCAACTATATACAAACAAATAAATATTTGTCAGTGAGTATTTTGTCTTAGATCTTTGTATTGGGTCGAAAAAACTAAAATAGATCTATATGCTAAGTGCATGAAAATGGCAATCGCTAGAAAAACATTTCTCACGGCATGGTTAGCATAATGTTGATTTTATAATCATAAAAAAAATAATCGTATTATACTTGAAATTATGAAATCAATTGATTATATTAACAGTAATAATCTATAAGAGGTGATTTATGTCTAAAAGTACTTTTTTCGAAAGCTCAAGAAAAACATTTGATTCTGGACTGAGAGAATATATGTTGCAAATATATAATTATATGTGCGCGGCTCTTGCTATATCAGCTGTTTGTGCTTACTCATGTGCTAAAATTCCTCTTTTTACATCTATATTCTACAATGTTGCTCCTAACGGCATGATCATAGGACTGAGTGGTCTTGGTTTGCTTGCAGTTTTTAGCCCAATTGCTATATCGCTATATTTTTTCTTCCAAATTGGACGAATGAATATTGAGACAGCGCAAACTTTGTTTTGGGCATATGCTGCATGTACTGGAGTATCTCTTTCGAGCCTAGGCTTCATATATACTGATGCGTCTATTGCAAAAACTTTTCTAATTACTGCCTCTACCTTTGGCGCTATGAGTATTTATGGATACAGTACAAAGAAAGATCTTACTTCTATGGGGTCTTTTATGATGATGGGTTTGATTGGGGTTGTAATTGCTTCTCTATTTAATTTATTTATGCAAAGTACGGCTTTAGATTTCGCATTATCCATCGTTGGTATATGTATATTCTTGGGCCTAACAGCTTACGATACTCAAAAATTAAAAGAATTTTATTACAGATCAGGAGGTGGAGAGTATGGCCAAAAAATGGCTATAGTTGGCGCATTTACTCTATATCTCGACTTTATAAATTTATTTGTATATCTCATAAGGTTTTTAGGCGTAAGAAAGTCAGAATAGGGTTGTACCAATAATCTCGAATATATGCCTATACTTAAAAAGGTTTTAACTTGGTTTTTTACTTGGTATGCATCACATAAATTATAAAAAATGAGCTTAGCAAGAAAATATAGACCACAAAATTTAGTTGAATTAGTGGGACAAGACGTATTAGTTAAAACTTTGAGCGCAGCGATAACCCAAAATAAAATTTTTCAAAGTTATTTATTCTGCGGTGTAAGAGGCGTTGGCAAAACTACTACTGCACGAATCATAGCAAAAACTATCAATTGCAAAAATTTAGAATTCGTACCTAGAAGTTTTGTTTCTTACAATTATGGTCGCGTAAATAGCGAACCTACTTCAAGCACGGATACTAGAGGGCATGAGGAGCGCATTCTAGATTCCTCTGAAACCGATAAGCTGCCTCACGATAAGCTGCCTCACATTAATCTTCACAAAAAATATTTGCAGGGTCACGAGCTCGTGCCTGTGCCTTGTGAAAAATGTGACAATTGCATTGCGGCATTAAATTTTTCCCATCCAGATATATTAGAAATAGACGCAGCAAGTAGAACTGGGGTTGATGATGTGAGGCAAATCATAGAGAGCGCCGAATATAAACCGATTTTAGGTCAATATAAAATATTTATAATTGATGAGGTTCATATGCTTTCTAAAAATGCATTTAATGCATTTCTCAAGCTACTTGAAGAGCCTCCTCATCACTCAGTATTTATATTTGCAACCACAGAAGTACACAAAATACCATTAACCATAATTTCTAGATGTCAAAGGTTCAATTTGCCTAGGATTACAACTACAGACCTTACGGCACTTCTTGGGACAATATGCAAGCTTGAAAATGTGAATAGTCAAAAAGAGGCAATAGAGTTCATTGCATCAAAAGGCGATGGATCTGCTAGAGATGCGTTAACTTTATTAGGGCAGGCGATCCTATTAATGAATGGAAGAGATGATATATTGTCTGTAGAAAAAATTATGGAATTAACTCAAACGATAGATAATAAAATAATCTACAAATATATTCTATCAATATTTAAATCAGACATAGATTCTTCTCTTCTCGTGCTAAATGAGTATTATGCTTCTAGCTCGGACTTTAGCATTTTCCTGGACAAACTACTGTCAATGATTTCGTACATAGCTAAAAAACAAACATCCTTAGCCTTTAAATCAAGCGAGTTCTGGGATATAGAAGAAGAGTTAATGAGCATACTTGCAATTCGCAGCAAAACTTTGATACAAGTTATGTGGAAGTTATCCTATAACGCATTAAAAGATCTCAAATCTTCCTCAAATCAGCTTCAAAATCTTGAAATGTTTACCTTGAATTTAATTCATTTAATGACCTTAGACGATCCGGATCATGACTCAACTAATCCATTGAATTCAGGTACAGGTCAAGACGATAAGCATAAAATAATGGTCTTTGACGATAAAAAAAAAGACCATAGCCCTAGGAATAATAATTTAGATGAACTAGCACTTACAAAGTCGCACATACAGCACAGACAAACAATAGGTAAACTAGTCGAGACTGCAAAAGACTTTGGCGAGATAATACACAAAGAAGACAAACTAACGCACAATAGCATTCTGTCAGGACATAGTTTTGACGAAAAAAGGCCGGAAGAATCGAGTGCAACTAGTGCGAAGTTCCAAGAATTGGTCAGTGAAGATGGAAATAATAACATCGCTAAAAAAATCTCGCTTGAAAATATGGACCTTGAAAAGAAACCTAGTATTTACAATATGTTTCTTAAGTATCTATCGTCAGAACGAGAGCTAGAAATCTTATATTTTCTTTTGAATAAGTGCGAAGTTCTTGTAGAATCATCTACTTTAGTAAATCTTGGTACAAAAGATAATATTGTTGATATTAGCCAAAAAGTCAGTAAACTTGCTAATGAATGGAGCCAGGGCAAATTTAAGATAGACTTTATGATAGAAGATGAAATAACAAATCATAAACAAAAATTGAAGAGTGATATTCTCAATTTGGACTCTATAAAAAAAATAAAAAAAGAGTTTGCGGATTTTGAAATAACAGATATTTTGATAGAGAGTTAATTAAAGGTAAATTATGGATTTAAACGAAATTATGAAACAAGCTCAGGAAATGCAGAAAAAGATGCAAGTCATGAGAGACCAGATATCTAAAAAAGAATATGAAGGTAAGGCCGGAGGAAATCTTGTGAAAATGGTGGTCTATGGCGAGGGCACTATCAAGTCAATCTCACTCGATGATTCTCTGCTAAACCCATCAGAAAGGGAAGTACTTGAGGATTTGATCATAGCAGCTTTTAATGAAGCAAAAGCATCTGCTGATCAAGATTCTAAGCAAATGATAACTGATGCTTTCGGTAATATGCCGCTGGGCTCAGGTTTTAAGATGTAGACAGGCTGCTCCAAAAATCGCTTTTGATTGATATAGGTTGGTGTGTGAGTTATACCAAAGCCAAGGATTAAATAATACTAGGCAAGTAGCAAAGCCTACCTAATGCTCTTTAAGTTGTTAGCTGGAGCTATAAAGTACAAAAAAATAGAACATGGCATATACCAAGTTCCCATTTAAATGATCAAATTGAATGATCAATATGAATTAAAACTAGACTCTAGTGCCTAAAACACTTATTTATATACGCTAAAGCAGGCTCACCGTAAAATGCATGTGCTTAATTTATTCTGGAAATTATATAAAATATTACGTATACTTATAATTTTTCAACTAGAGTCCTAGTTAGCATAAAATAAATAACATTAGTCAATTTATTATGTAATTTACATTAAATTGATTAATAAAAAATATATTAATTTTTTAATAGCTTAATAAAAAAATCATTTACAAAAATAAAAACATAAGCTATAGTGCAATTTCAATTAAACAAAATCGGTAAACGAAAATGAAAAAAACAATCGAAAATTCAACAAAATTCTTCAGTGCTGTATATAATAATACGCAATTTTTATACTCTGGTATAGCTGCAGCTGTTGTAGGAGCTGCTACACTTGGAGCTCTGAGATTAGGTTATGGAGAAAGCGCATACAAAGCTATCTCAGCAAACAAGGCAAGTTTTGCAGAGAGCAGCTGGAATTATTTCAAGATTAACCAAGAAGCTGTAGCGCAGTCAGTATTAAAAGACGCTGGACTTACTTTGGCTTCTGCTGCTCTTACATTCCCTGCTGGATACGTAGCTTCAGTTGGGCTTAGTGCGGTCGCAGGCGCTGCTGGCGGTATTTACGGTATTGTTGGTGATGCTTATGATTATTTCTCAGGATCTCAAGAAGAAGCTTCTGAGTAATTATACTTTTTAGGGGTTATACAAGTTCATATTAAGCCAAATCCAAGGATGAAGTGCCACTAGAAACCAAGGCCAGGAGCGTACTATATGCTCTTGGCAGTGCTAGACGCTAGGTAGTACTAAAAAAATTTTGGTGTAAGGTTGCGCCGAGTAATACCATTTCCCAGAATAAATAGGGCACATGAATTTTAGGGCGAGTCTGCTTTAGCGTGTATAAAAAGTTGCGTACAGGTGAGTCCCGCGAAATTCGGTTGGATAATTTATAAATGGGAATTGGTATGAGATATTGCCCCATCTCCTCACAGGTTCTGTACAGCGTCTTGGGGCTTTTAGACCTCGTATAAGCAAGTTTAGCTCGCTCGTGACGTGAGCTATATAGGGCTCTCATTCACGAGCTAATCTCCTTTTTTATACTCTATAGTCAGATTAAATGCAAACTAGTACACCTAAGCACATATCATATATTCTAAAGCACATTCACCTAAAATTCTTATGAAGAGTTTAATTCTGGAGATTTGTTATTATGCGTGCAGCCAATGCTTATACCAAATCCCATTTTTAAGTACTTTCTTCTAGCTCGTCACTCACCTAGCATGTAGTAGGCTTCGCTCCTCGCTCCTAGCATTATTTAATTCTAGAGATTTGGTATTATGAGCAAGTAAAGAAGGTTACTTTGCTAAGCGAAAGCAGAACTGCAAGAAAGTGATTAATCGGATTGGTATTACTTACTTTTTTTTATATTCGAACTATTAGATTCTAAAATAATATTCTCTATGATCATCTCTATTTTTGCCGTTGTTAAATTCTCGTAGTAATCATCGTTAATTTGAGCAACAGGTGCGTTCACGCAAGCGCCGAGGCATTCAACTTCAGTAAGTGTAAAGAGTCCGCTATCTGTTGTTTGGCCTAACTCTATACTGAGTTTTTTTTTACATATTTTTGTGATTTCTCCTGCGCCTCTAAGCCAGCATGGTGTAGTTCCGCATATTTGTATATGAAACTTTCCTATTTTCTTCAAATTAAACATAGAGTAGAAGGAAGCAACCTCGATTACTTTTATAGCAGGCAATTCTATGATTTTTGCAACAAGTTCAATTGCGTCAATAGATAGCCAGCCATTATTTTGTCTTTGTGCAAGGTCAAGTAGAGGCAAGATAGCGCTTCTTTTTCTATCCGCTGGATATTGCGCGAGTATTTTTTCAATTTTTTTTTGGTTCGCTGAGTCGAACTTAAACTCTTTATTTTTTTGTTTTTTCACTATCTATCTACCTCTCCAAAAACAATATCAAGACTTGAGATTATTGTAACAATATCCGCAATCATATGACCCCTTGACATAAAATCCAGAGCTTGTAGATGGGGAAACCCAGGGGCTCTAATTCTGCACCTATATGGTTTATTTGATCCATCAGAGTATAGATATACTCCAAATTCTCCTTTAGGAGCTTCGACGGCTCCATAATACTCGCCCTTAGGAACATGGTAACCTTCTGTGTATAGTTTAAAATGATGTATCATCGCCTCCATAGATTTTTTCATAGAGCTCCTTGACGGAGGCGTGACCTTGCCGTCATTAGTTTTTACAGGGCCATCTGGCATTTTTGCGATTGCTTGCCTTATTATAGAAATAGATTCATGCATTTCTGCTATTCTCACCAAATATCTATCGTAGCAATCTCCATGAACTCCAACTGGCACATTAAACTCAAATTCCTCATACGAATCATAAGGATTTGATTTGCGTAAATCCCATGGAATTCCAGATCCTCTAAGCATTGGACCTGAAAAAGCAAAATTCATAGCATCAGCTTGTGTTATTAAACCTATGCCAACAGTTCTCTGTTTCCAAATTCTATTATCAGTGAGCAAAATCTCTGTATCTATCAGTATTTTTTCAAATTCGTTACAGAATAATAGTATATCTTCAGTAAGTCCATCAGGCAGATCCTCTGCAACTCCTCCTGGCCTAAAATAATTGGAATGCATTCTAGAACCTGAAACTCTTTCATAAAATTCCATCATTTTCTCTCTTTCCTCAAAGAGCCAAAGCAAAGGAGTTGTAGCGCCAATATCAAGTGCTTGTGTGCCTATATTCATAGTATGATTTAAAAGTCTTGTGATTTCAGCAAATAGAACCCTAATATATTGAGCTCTTTTAGGCACGGCGCATCCAAGAAGCTTCTCCACTGTAAGCGCAAAAGCATGTTCCTGGCACATAGGTGAAACATAATCCAGCCTGTCAAAATACGGCACGGCCTGCATATAGGTTTTATGCTCTATTAATTTTTCAGTGCCCCTGTGAAGTAAGCCAATATGAGGATCTGCTTTTGTAACCACTTCTCCGTCCATCTCTAGTATCAGCCTTAAAACCCCGTGCGCTGCAGGATGCTGGGGGCCGAAGTTTAGAGTCATGTTTTTTAATTTTACTTCAGACATTCGCTATACCTTATTTTTTGCTACTTTTTCATCGCCTGGAAGGGTGGGCCTTAGTAATTCTGCAGGACCAGAATCTTTTGATTGCCATGGGGACATAAAATCGAAATCCCTGAAGTCTTGCTGAAGCTTTACTGGCTCGTTGATCACTTTTTGGGTTTTTTCATCGTATCTTACCTGAACATAACCTGATAATGGAAAATCTTTTCTAAGTGGGTGGCCAGAAAATCCGTAATCAGTCAATATTCTACGAAAATCAGGATTATTTTTAAACTTAACCCCGAACATGTCAAATATTTCTCTTTCAAACCATACACTCGAATCAAAAACATCGGCTACAGACGGGACAATGTCTTTCTCTGAAGTATAAATTTTAATAATAAGCCTTGTATTGTTTTTTAAGCTTAGTAAATTATACACAATTTCGAATCTCTCTTTTTTACTTGGAAAATCAGCCGCAAAAAGATCCGTGAGAATTGTAAATCTCAAGTCTTTGTGAGATTTTAACTGTTTTAGTAGTTTGATTAAGTACTGTTGAGAAGTATTGATATTTAAGCAAAAACTTTCGATGACTTCAGCACTTATCTCATATTCTTTTATAATGTCATCTATAATTTTTTTAATATCAAATTTCATATATAGTATGATTTGTTTCTCTGGATTTTTTTCTGCAATTGTAAAACTCCGTATAGTAAGGCCTCGGCGGTTGGAGGGCAACCCGGAACGTATATATCAACAGGCACAATTTGGTCGCATCCTCTTACAACAGAATAAGAATAGTGATAGTAACCACCCCCGTTTGCACAGCTGCCCATCGAAATGACCCATTTAGGAGCTGGCATTTGATCGTATACTCGCCTGAGAGCCGGAGCCATTTTGTTAGTTAAAGTGCCTGCTACTATCATTAAATCTGACTGCCTTGGACTTGGGCGAAATAGCATTCCGAATCTATCCATATCATATCTTGCCGAAGCTGCTTGCATCATCTCAACTGCACAGCACGCAAGACCAAATGTCATAGGCCATAAAGAGCCAGCTCTCGCCCAAGCTATCACGTCATCAAGTTTTGACAGTAAAAAGCCCCTATTATCTAGTTGCTCCTTCATCAGTATTTGATCGTAATTGATATTAGTTACTCCCATTCAAGCGCTCCTTTTTTATATTCATACCAAAGTCCAAAAAACAATATCGTAAGAAAAATCATCATCGACCAAAATCCTAAAAGACCTATTTTTGTTAGTGAAATTGCCCATGGGATTAAAAACATTATTTCAAGGTCAAATATTATAAATAATATCGCAACCAAATAAAATCTGACCTCAAATTTTTCTCTTGCGTCGCCAAACGGATCAAATCCGCACTCATAAGGTGATAGTTTTGCCTTTGAGGGTTTCGATTTTACAAGAAATTTAGGTAAAAAAACTATTAATCCTGCAAGAAGAATAGCAAAAATAAGAAAGACAGATATGGGAAGATACTCATATGCAATTTTTGACATTTACTCGAACTCTTAAAGTTAATTATATATTGCCTCTTATACCCAACCCAAGAATTAACTAATGCTAGAATCAAGTCACAAATCCCCCTATATCAAAGGGACAAGTCGAGTGACGAAGTATTAGTGAAAAATAGAGTTAGTATAACACAATTCCTAATAGTATGGATTGTACACTTCTATTGGTACATGAGCTTTATGGTCAATGCAAGATAAAGGGAGAACTAATTTGAAAAAATTATATTATCTCGTTGTATACTCGTCATAGTTTAGCTAGCTAAACATAAAGGTAATGGTTGTGAGTATTTGCGTGATATATAAAAATATCTCCTAAACTTAAAATTAAAGCCAAATTACCATTGACATATCAAAATAATTAAATATTATCTCATTTCGATTCTAATACTAAGGAGTATAATTTGTGGCTAGAATAGCTGGAGTTAACATACCAATAAACAAGCGCCTTATAATATCTTTAACATATATACACGGCATAGGTCCGACATTATCAGGAAAAATTTGCAGGGAAGCCAATGTATCTGAAAGCAAAAGAGTTAAAGATCTGGATGATAATGAGCTGATTACCATAAGGTCTATTATTGAAAAAAATTATGTAGTTGAAGGTGATTTACGCAGAGACGTCACGCTCAATATCAAAAAGAAAAAAGATATTCGTTGTTATCAAGGCTTAAGACATATAAGAAAATTGCCTGTTAGAGGCCAGAATACCCATTCTAATGCAAGAACAAGAAAGGGTAAAGCCATCGCTATTGCAGGCAAAAAGAAAGTAACTAAATAATTTCTAGATCTAGGATTAACAGGAATGAGCGTAAGCACAGCAAAAAACAAAAAAAAGAAAAAAAATATATCTCTAGGAGTTGTTCATATTAAAACAACTTTCAACAACACTTTGGTCACATTTACTGACGTACAAGGTAATACAATAGCATCCTCGTCCTCTGGGAAAAATGAATTCAAGGGCGCAAAAAAGGCCACGCCCTTTGCTGCTAAGATTGCTGTTGAAAAAGCATCTATTGTTGCAAAAGAGCATGGTATGAAAACATTATCGATAAAAATTAAAGGAGCAGGGTCTCAAAGAGAGTCAGCCCTTAGAGCCGTCTTTGATCAAAATTTTATCGTCACAACAATTACTGACGTTTCTTCAGTTGCGCACAATGGTTGCCAGCCACCAAAAAGAAGAAGAGTCTAAAAATAATTGCATAAGGAAATATAATATGTCTTTACTGAATAAGAACTGGAATGCTTTAATAAAGCCGAACAAAATATCCATTGTATCAGATGAATATCAGCCAAATGTAGCAAAAATTGTGCTGGAGCCTCTCGAAAGGGGATATGGATCTACTTTGGGCAATGCACTGAGAAGGGTGTTGCTTTCGTCTCTACAAGGTGCTGCTATTACCTCTATCAGAATTTCAGGTGTTGATCATGAGTTCTCTTCAATCGAGGGAGTTAAAGAGGATGTAACAGATATTATTTTGAACGTGAAGTCAATTATAGTTAAGATGCATACGCAAGAGCCTAAAATTCTTAAGTTAAAAGTTGTGGGCCCTTGTAGAGTTACTGCGGGAATGATACAAACACCAAGCGATGTTGAGATATTGAATGGAGATCAAGAATTATGCAATTTAACTAAATCTGAAGAGCTAGAAATAGAATTCACATGTACAATGGGTAAAGGATATGTTCCTGCGATTAGTACTAGAGATACGAACCAACCTTTGGGAGTGATAAATATTGATGCTCTCTATAGTCCTGTTAGAAAAGTCGCATATAAAGTTGAGAATACAAGAGTCGGTCAAGATACAGACTACGATAAGCTTATACTGACAGTTGAAACTAATGGGGTTGTTGAGCCAGACATGGCTGTTGCTCTTTCGGCTAGAATAATCCAAGACCAAATGCAGTCCTTTATCACTTTTGAGGAGGATGAAGATGAATCCGTGGATGCAAAAGAAGAGCTACCTTTCGATCCTGTTTTATTGAAAAAAGTGGACGAGCTGGAGTTATCAGTCAGATCGCAGAATTGTCTGAAAAATGATAATATTGTGTATATTGGCGATCTAATAATAAAAACAGAGTCCGAGATGCTTAAAACACCAAATTTCGGAAGGAAATCTCTCAATGAAATAAAAGAAGTGCTTGCTTCATATAATTTAAAGTTTGGTATGGAGATCAAAAACTGGCCGCCTGAAAATCTGGCAGATCTTGCAAAAAATCACGAGGAGCCTTACTAACTACAAATGTAAATCTGAGATTTTGTTTTTTTGCATGAATATTTGAATTCAAATATATGGTAGGAATTAACGTAAAAAATTAAATTTTGGGAGTGAACTATTTGGCATAAAGTGCTCAAGCCTCATTCTAGGCGAGTAATGTCAAGTCTATAGCATTAAACCTGGACAAATGAATTTGAGTGCGAGTATACTTTTACCGTATATAAATAATGCCAAATCTCTAGAATTAAATAATACTAGGAGCAAGTCACGAAGCCTACTCTCGTGTAAGCCTTTAGCGACGAGCTATAAGATAAGTACTTAAAAATGGGATTTGGTATAAGTACTTACAGTCGAATCTAGATTCAATTCGTATTGGTAATTTAACTTGATCATTTCAATTCGATTATTTAGCTTGAGTATTTATAAATGGGAGTATTTATAAGTGGAATTTGGTGTAGTGACGAAATTTCTGTATCGCAAAATATCTAGCAGAAATAAATAGAGTTTTGTAAGATATCTCATGATCTCAAGGCTAATGAGCTTTAGAGAGAGGACTTTGTCAAGTTTTTGCGAAAATTACCTGGGTTAATTTACCTACAATAAATGTTTGTGTTTGTTTGTAAATAATCCTAATGCCTTTACAAGGTAATCATAATAACTAGTTTAAAAAATATTTAACTTTATGAGACATAAAATATCTGGTAGGAAACTAAATAGAACTTCATCACATAGAAAGTCTATGCTCGCCAACATGGCTGTTGCATTAATTACGCATGAGCAAGTTAAAACGACTCTTCCAAAAGCCAAAGAGTTGAGGAGATTTATTGAGCCATTGATCACTATTTCTAAAAAAAATACTTTGTTCTCAAGAAGACGACTTGTTTCTTTAATAAAAGATAGGCTTGCCGTTGAGAAGCTTTTAACAGTGTTGGGCGATCGTTATAAAAATAGAAATGGTGGATACACGAGAATTATCAAGTCAGGATTTAGATATGGTGATGTTGCTCCGGTTGCTTATATTGAATTTGTCGATAGAAATGAAGAGCAAAAAGGTTCGGTTTTGACGCGCGAAGCAATTATTGAGCAGGCTTCTTCATCAGGAAAAAAACAGTCAAGGCAAAAACCCGTAAAATCAACTCCAAAATTAGATGCAGACAACAATTCAAAAGAAGAGTCCCAGCCTAAATCAAAGTCACAAGTAATAGAAAAAAAAGCGAAAGCACCCGATCGAAACACTGATATCAAGACTGCAAAAAAAATTGTAACTACTGACGACAAATCATCAGCAGACTAATACAAATTCCCATTTTAAATGATCCAATTCAATGATCTAGACCAATTCTAGCAGGGCTCAGCCTTACGTATGTATTTATATTCGCTAAACCAGACTCGCCCTAAAATTCATTTGAAGCGTTTAAGAGAGTTGGTATTCAATCATCAAGCTAAATAATCTAGCCGCGTTGCAGCATGGCTTAGCCTTACTACGTATGTATTTATATTCGCTAAACCAGACTCGCCCTAAAATTCATTTGAAGGGTTTAATTATAGAGATTTGGCATTATTATACCAAATCCCATTTTTAAGCACTTTCTTCTATCTCGTCGCTAAAGGCTTACACGAGAGTAGGCTTCGTGACTTTGCCTAGTATTATTTAATTCTAGAGATTTTGCATTATTACATCAGAAATCAATTCTAAAATACAAAATTAATCCGAAAATCTTAATCTGAATGTTGCTTATTTAAATAGGAAGTTTGGGAAAAAATACAAACAAGTCCATGAACTTAACAAAAAGTTAATTTATGACTTGTGTATATTCTACCACCTCTCCAAAACTACTCTGATATATTAAACTTTCATATATATCATTGTTTAGGGGAATAATTGCCACTTTGTCTAGAAAAATAATTTTGTCATGTTTTTTTGGAATAATTTTGGTTATCGAAGTACTAAAAACAAAATGCCTAAGCCTAATAGAGTTATGTGATAGCCTTGCAGCTTTGTAAGCAAAAACTATTTTTCCTTGGTAAAGGAATGGGATTTCAATATCCGCCTCCTCGACTTGAGTAACTTTCTCAAATTGTCCGTTTAGCGTGACATCAATATAGGAATATTCGTCTTTTAACAGATGAAATGGATTTTCTATGAGTCTACAATGTTCAAGATGACCAGAAACTGTACTTCCTTTTACATTTGCGACTTTCATCATATTTCCCCCATCTCTTCCTATTAAAAGTGGACATTCCTTTTGGCCAAAATTTACAAAAAATATGCATTTTTCAGAATAAATATCCTGCATATTTTCTATTAGAATTTGCTTTAGAGATTGGCGTTCATTCTCTAGGTAGTAATATGATGGAAAGTGGCTAGGTAAAGAATTATTATATTGTTTAAATTTTTCAATAGAAGCAGTGATAAACACCGAGTATTTTTCCTTTTTGCTTCTACATATTCTGAGGGTAAATATATAATCAATATACTCAAAATTTATTAAATCAGACGGCGCAAGAAAAAAATAGTCAAAAGGCAATCTAAATTCCACAGTTCCAGTAACATCATAAATTTGCGCTAAAATAGTAGACGCTATATCTCTTGCTTCTTGAATAGTCATAGTAAACGGAACAGAAAAATATTTATGATTATCAAAGCCATTATCTAGTCTGACATATTCCTGATCCAAACTATAATTATTGTTGCTGTTGGCGAATCTAATATTTAATACTCCGGGCTTAGAGGATTGATCGAATTTCTTAATCTTAATCACCTCATCCGAAAAGATAAAATCCTGGGACTCTATTTTCACTGTTCTACCACGCCCTCTTCTTACAAAGCCTATTCCTCCGTCCTGCCTATCCTGCAAATCAAAAAAATACACACTTCTGAATAAATTTATAAGCTCAAAGCCGCAAACGGACTTGGATAAATTAATCCCATGCACATAATGATCTATGTCTCTAAAGTCTAAATCATTTTCCCTTATATCACATATCAATGATATATCTGTGATCACATCTGATAAAAGCATACCTCCAAGCTTACCATTAATCCAGTGACCCTTCTCCCATAAATAATTATCTGTCCAGATTTTCCCATGTGGCCATGCCGGGTATGGTCTTGCATCAAAACACCAAAGAAACATATTTTCTACATATTCCTGCTCACTCCAAAAATCGATAAATGCATTTATTGCGGTTCTTTGTATTGCAAAATTTGTATTTTGATTGGAAAAAACAGGCGCGCCGCCATCTACGCAAGCAGGGTCATAAAAAACATTTGGTTGATTTGTTGCTTTATCTATCGAAGGGAAGCCATATTCAGTAAACCAAATTTTTTTGGATTTAGGTATCCATGAAGTTTTTTGGCCATTAGGATTTTCATGTTCATTCTCCCACCACCATTTGACATTTTTCCAAGCATATTCTGCTTGAAGCTTAATCTTTTGATCGCCATCAAAAAAGTACTCAAACCCATCTCCTGAAATGAATCCAGATTTTATATCATCCTCAGATACTTCTGAAAATTCTTCTCTTGTTAATGGCATGTAATTATCTATTCCAATAAAATCAATATTTTTTGATGCCCATAGCTCATCAAGATGGTACCAACCACCTTTTGTATGATGATACTCTGACCAATCAGCTGCGTACGTTATTTTAACATGATTTCCAAGTATTTGCCTTACCTCATCTGAAAGTAAAATAAGTTCGCTAACTGCGGGAAACTCATTTTTACCACCATTTTCATCCCGAATTGACGTAAGAGATTTTAGCTCTGTTCCAATTATAAATGCATCTACAAGGTCTTTACATAAATTCGCATAATGTAATATAAATCTATTATACCCATCCTCTTTTCTAAAAAAATGAGGAACGGAGGCTGACTCGCCTGTCATATGACCCCTCCAAGGCTTACCTTCTACATCAAGAAAAATCATAGGATAAAAAATGATTTTTAGTTTGCGAGTTTTTAATTCCTTTAAGTATCTTACAAGAGATTCGTCATTAACCGTACCTCCGTAAGTCGGATTATTATCTTCATTTTTTGATATTTCTTTCGCCGTCTCTCTTGTGAAATTTTCAACTCGCCACTCAGATGAATATTTTGTACTAGTTATATCTTTTGATTCAACTGCAGGATAAATGCTACATTTAGCAATATCAACATTATCTGCAAACCACGAAACAACGGGCGCTACCCACTCAAGATTAGGACATATCTCATTTAAGTAATTAAGGCTATATATTGCGTCAGCAATAGCGTCTTTATTATTTGCATTAATCGTAATAGTTGCAACTTCTTGATTTTCGTAACTAATTTTTTTCGTTTGTATCTCAGTATCATACACAAACTCACCACTACCTGGTATTATATTCACCGCTTTGATTTTTTTTTCGACTGTTTTTGTGTTTGATGATAGTTTTGGTTTTCGCGTAACCTCAAAAGAAAATTTTGGTATTTGGTTACCAAATTCGTAAAGTGGGAAATTTTCAAACACTATGTATGCAAGGCCCCTATGAGCAGGAGCTATTTTATTTTTCGCATGTTGCTCGATGATAGAATCTGGCATTTGATCTTGCGTGCCTTTATATATCCTATGAACATAAGGGCTTATATCTATTATTTCTCCGTCGCACCAGATGCGCTCTATAGATTCTATCTCGCCCTCGCATATTCCTATTGCAAAATCACAATAATATAAAAATTCAACTGATATTTTTGAGCGTAAATATTTGGCAAAATAATTAGCAACCGTCGATTCTTTTGCCTCCTCCCTTATGATTGATGCAAAAATCAGTCTGCCTTCTGCTTTGGCTTTGCCAAAAATAAGTGGTATATGATAATTTGCAGTTTGAGCTACTAGATAGAGCTTATTTTTATGTTTTGCAATTTTGTAAGAAGGAATATCTTTATCAGATTCTGGTTTTTCGGCTTCAACGCCTATCCATTTTGATATAAACCGACTAGCGCTCGAGAACATTCCCTCGCCAAATATATTGGATGTAGCTTCGCTAAGTAAGCTAAAAAAAGAAGAAAACATAATTTTTTATTTAAACTATATTATAAATTTAATAACCACTAATAATCTTTTTTAGAACAAATTATTTCTTGCAAAATTACATTAATTGAATTATTATGCGAGCAGTTTAATATAGGTAATTGATATGACTTTAACGATACTTAAATGCAACCTTAGGGAAAATACAGGCACAGGTAGATCAAGAGATTTAAGAAGAAATGGAATGATACCAGCTGTTATATATGGCAAAGGAAAGGATACTCTATTAATAAGCCTTGAGGAGAAGGAAGTTACAAAATTATACAGAAAAAAGAATTTTAAAAGTACGATTTTGGAACTAGATATTAACGGCAAGATTTATAAAGTCATGCCTAAGGCTGTTGAGCTACACCCTACCTCGGAACTCGTTAGGCATGTTGATTTTGTCTTCTTGGCGGAATCAGGTCATCACAAAGTTGAAGTGCCTATAATATTTGAAGGTAAGGACAGGTCCCTTGGCGTTAAAAGGGGCGGCTTCTTTAACGTAATTCATAGAAAAGTTCAGCTTATATGTCCGGTAGATAGTATTCCGGCAAATATCGAACATGATGTTACTCGCATGCAAATCGGTTCTTCTCTTAGATCAAATTCACTTAATTTACCACAAGGCTGTAGTTTAGTATCAAAAACAAACTTTGTACTTGCATCTGTTACAGGTCGAGGTGGAAAATCCTCCGATGATTCAGGTGAGGGCGCGTCTTCTGAAGCTACACCAAAAGGAAAGTAACAGGAAAGCATACTACACCTTTTTTGGTCCTTGAGTTCTAAATAAGGGGATCTTGCAGTCTATTCTTTATTGAATAACGTCATTCACAAGAGAATTACAACTATAAAAGCTGGTATTAGATATGTGAGGATTTTGCTATATATTTGCGCAAGGACGCAAGTGCCCCTAGGATCAGAGTTGTTAGGAGAGGTATTAGCCAATAGCGCAGCAAAAGCTTATCTTATTTTGAGTTAGATACTACTAGAAAAGTCAAGCCAAACATCTAGATTATAATGTGCGCCTTGGGAATCTAGGCCTATAAGAGCATGAGTTTCAAATGCAATCGGATTATTTTCAGATCCATGTCCGATATTTTCAACTATAAAACACGGTATATCTCCTACTTGATTATTCGCAAAATGAAATATTGTTTTTTGCATTAGATCTTTGTCTTGATGTACAAAATCTGCAAAAATGATAGCAAAAACCCCGTTTAAAATGCCAGCTTCTTTAATATGCTCAAGCATTCTATGTACTCTATAAGGAGCCTCATTTACATCCTCTAGTAAAAGTATTTTGCCTTGAAACTTAGGCTGTAAGTCGGTGCCTATAAGACTTTGTAATACGGTAAGATTGCCTCCGTTGATTTTTGATTCATCTGTTTTCACCTCGGCGCCATTGATTTTATAAAGTTTATAACGTACTTTTTCCCCGGATAGTATAGGGCAAAAAACAGAGAAACTTATATCGTTTTTTAAGCATATTTCAACCATGGGCCCATGTATGGTTGGAATGTTATAATGTTGATTAAATAAAATATGTAAAGCAGTAATATCGCTAAAACCTATTAATATCTTGGGTTTTGTAGTAGTAATATTAAGCTTGAGTAGCTTGCGTGCAATTTCCGCAGCTCCGTATCCACCTCTGACCGGCCAAATAATATCATATTTGGTCGAAGTGATTGCATCTATCATATCGGCAATTCTAATTTCTTCAGATGCTGAAAAAAAAGGTAATTCAGGATTGTTAAATATATCTTTTGATATAAAAAACTCAAACTTTTCTTGAACTCCATATCTATTAAGTTGCTCTAAGAAAGTATCTAGATCTTCGCCGGCTCTGGAAGCTGGGGCTACTATTTTAATGTTGAACTTCATAATATAACTTAACTTTAATTTTGCACTTTATATCTTCTCTTACTTGCAAGTATTTCATATTCTCGGCCAAGAGTAGCTACTGACCAAAACCATACTAAACAAACAATTATAAATATAACCATTAAGTATGGAGAAATTGATTCAAATGTTGCAAGTGGAAAAATCGAAAATATCATAGATTGAATAAATGCGCTTGCTGATTTACCTAGCTTAATCCCTATACTATCTACAGCAACTTTGCCCCTGCTTTTGAGCTCATCATCAAGCGGTACATAAGCCATTTCTTTTGTAGCATCAAACAAAGTATATTTTGTAGATTTTGTAATAACATTATGTATAGCCCCAAAAACTATGGGTAGCATTAGTGGATCATAACCGATCATGATACAAATTCCCGAAAGTAACGATGATTCAAAATTGGAAGTATAATAAAAAACCAGTCCAGTTATAAACATCATAAATGGAGTAATTATAGCAGCAGGAAACCATCCAAGAAATCTGACAATCCCAGACCCAATAAGAACAAATGAAACAGTAATAATGCCAGTAACTCTAAGATATGAGCCAACAAAAGCAAGATTATCCTCTGTAGAGGTATAAACATTTGCGATCATTTTTTTCCATGGGCCTTCAATCAAATTGATCGAAAGGCCGTAGCACGTTAGCATTAAAGCAATACAAAGAACATATTTTGAGGAAGCGACAAGCTTAAAACTTTCTACAACGGACATGCCCTTCTTTTTGTTTACGCTATATGTAACAGATTCATTCGCTCTTGTTTCGAGTAGATAAAGGTTGATAAATCTAAAAATAATAAGAGATAAAATCCCAAAAAAAATCACAATCATCATCACAAATTGCAATGATGCTATAGTAGCAGTAGAAGCTATACCAAATTCTTCGTGAAGATATTTGCCAATTTTAGGCTGAGCAACCAAAAGAGATCCAGATAAAAATAACCCCCATTGTCCAAAAAAAGCAAAAAGAGGGTAGAACCTCTTGGATTCCTCAACATTTGTGACGCTATTGATAAATTGCCAAAACAAAACAGCAAAAGCTGCGTTGGGCCATAGTTCGGCTACTACGTAAAATAGAGCATATCCCCAGTTAGCGCCAAGCAAAATAAACCATTTAAAATTAGGGTAAGCTAAAATCAAACCATTTGCTGTTTCTTTATTTAAGTGAATATATGAGCTATAAGGAAAAACGACAAAACCAAAAAAAATGAATAGTATTATAAAAACTGTAATTACGAGATTAAATAATGTTTCTGGCTTAAAGAGATTCACAAGCTTAACATAGACTACCGCGAATAATATGGCGGCTGGCATTACGCCCCAAAATTTTAAAAAAGATACAGATTCAGGCCCGATTAATGTATTAATTACACTATCTTTAGTAGCTCTGATAATGTTTTGTATACATAGAATGCAAAACATTAACCCAGTCATGGCGAAAAATTTAGGAGACTCTCTTAATGAGATTGGCCACACTGCCGCAAAAAGGCCATTTATTGTTTTGTTCATGTTTATTAATATCACTTTTTTAATTTAAAACTGTAAATATATTGAACTTATACTTGTGTAAGTTTATGTAAAATTCAAAATATACGGATTATACGAATAATTTTGATGCATAAGCGTCATGTTTCATGAAATCTTAGAAGTTTGGAAATAAGGAATTTGAATATCTGATGTCTTATTATATAAAAATACAATATACTAAAAGGAAGCAAGTATGCACAAAATTGAGAATTTTGCCCGCAAAATGTCAAATATAGATATAGGAATAGATATTGGAAACCAAGCATACTAACCAAAAAAATTAACGTGGCTAGAAAAAAAATATATCATTACGCAAAATATGTGTCAATTGTTATTTAAGTAGTATATTAGTCAAAAATTTATTTCTTCTTTCTTAAATAAATATTTTAAGATGTAACTTTAAAAAATAAGCAGAGCAAGCAAGGATGATTATAAAGTTTGACAAGACGAGTATTTTTTTATTACGCGGATCTCGTTTGAGGTTTTTCAGCAAATACTTTGTTAAAATATTTAATATACTTATTTTTCCAATTCTTGTATGTTCATGCGATAGTTCTAATACATTCAATGATTCACATTCGGGCATTATGGCAAAAAAAATACCTTATAAATATCAAATACACGGGGAAGAAATTACAGATAATTATTATTGGCTTAGAGATGAAAATTGGCCAGAGGTCAGTAATCCTGAGATTATTGAATATCTTGAAATAGAAAATAAAGCTACTACAGATTTTCTAGAATCACAGAAGTCACTAATAGATCAAATTTTTGATGAGTTGAAATCCCGCATTAAACTTACAGATACTTCTGTTTACACAAAAAAAGGAGATTATTTTTACTATTCTAGAACCGAAGAGAATAAAAATTATCCGATTTTTTGTAGAAAAAAACTCTCATTATCAGCAAATGAGGAGATCATTCTCGATGTGAATAAGGTTGCTGAAGGCAAAAAATACACACAAATCTCATCTCTTTCTGTTTCGCCAAGTCAAAAATTTATTGCATATACAGCCGATTTTTCAGGTGACGAACATTACAGTATATTTGCTAAGGATTTAGATTCAGGCAGTTTACTCTGCGATGAGGTAAGACCCGTTTTTGGCGAAGCGTGCTGGCATGAAGATGAGAAAGGCTTTTTTTACACCCCAGTAAATCAACATTGGAGACATGACAAGGTAATGTATCACAAACTAGGAGAAGATCCGAGTAAAGATACAGTAATTATGCACGAAAAAGATCCACTGAATCAATTATCTATCAGTAAATCCTCTAGTAAAGAATTTTTTTTCATTAATTCTTCTGGTCACGACTCAAGTCGGATTTATTATTTTGGAATGAAGGACGAAAGTTATAGGCCAATCGAAATTTTATCAAGAAAAGATAAGATTATTTACAATATTAACCATTCTGATAATTATTTTTACATTCGCACCAACGACCAAGGGCCAAATTTTAGACTCGCAAAAATGAATGCAAAGTACCCTGTTCTAGATCAACTGGAAGATCACCTGAGGTATGACCCTAATTCTTACCTTGAATCATTTAGCGTTACATCAAATTTTTTGATTGCAAATTACAAGAAAAATGCAATTCCAAAAGTTGTTATATATGATCAATCTACTAGTAAGCATAAAGAGATAGTTTTCCCTGATCAAGTATACGTGGCTTCTGGTCACTCAACTAACTTTGAAGACGATGATTTAAGGGTTAGCTACTCATCCCTAAAAAGACCAAGTATTACTTACTCATTCAGATTTGAGACAGGTGAGCTGACTATATTGAAGCAAGATGAAATACCATCTGGTTTCGAACCTGAAGAGTATGAGTTGAAAAGAGAGTGGGCGCAGAGGGAAGGTGTTAAGATTCCAATAACTATTTTATATAAAAAATCTTTATTTAAAGGCGATGGCTCAAATCCTTTATTCTTAACAGGATACGGATCTTACGGATATGGATATCCAGTATCTTTTAGTAACAAAGCAATCTCTATAGTTAATCGTGGTTTTATATATGCTATATCTCATATAAGAGGCGGAGACGAGTTTGGTTATGATTGGTATGAGTCTGCCAAATTCCTAAACAAAAAAAATACATTTGAGGATTTTATAGCGTCAGCACAATTTATGATCGATGCGAATTACTCCAGTAAACAAAATATCACCATTTCAGGCGGAAGTGCTGGAGGAATGCTCGTAGGTTACGCTGTGAATAACGCGCCAGAATTATTTAATGCAGCAATTGCGGACGTGCCTTTTGTGGATGTGTTAAATACAATGCTGGATGAGACATTGCCTCTTACTCCTCTAGAATTTAAGGAATGGGGCAATCCAAAGCAAAAAGAATATTTTGAGTACATAAAATCATATTCACCTTACGACAATATAAAAAGGCAAAAATATCCGAATATGTTTATAACCGCCGGACTATCAGATCCACGTGTAACATACTGGGAAGCGGCAAAATTTACCGCAAAACTAAAGGAGTACAATCTAGGTCAGAATAAAATATTCTTGCATACTAATATGACTGCTGGGCACGCTGGAGCTTCGGGTAGGTTCAATTTTCTAAAGGAAGTAGCCGAGCATATTGCATTTGCAGTGTACTTCTGCAGTCGCAAGTCCTGAAAGCCAAAAGTCACCGAAGACCTCCACGCATAACCTATAAGCATTTAAAAATGATCTTTGGCAAAATATCTCAAACAAACAGCTAAAAGACCAATAAATCAAAACCTCGAATAACGAATTCAAGTTGCGCTTCTACTGTAAAAAATTTATAAACAGTAACCTACCAAGAAAATCATTAATTTTTCTTTACTTTTTGCAAGAGAGTTTCTATATTCCTACTCGAAATTAGATTAAATTTTGTTAATATTTTGTATATAATTCACAAAAGATAAGATTTAAATATACCACGCAGAATAATCTCCGCAAGAAAATATGATAAAAAACGATATAGATAAGCAGTATGATATATATTATACAGGCTCTAGT
>JANRKH010000048.1:0-51074 GCA_033763595.1 Rickettsiaceae bacterium | reverse complement strand
ACTCAACGACGCACTCATTCAAAAAACAAAAGCTCTTCTTCTTAAAGATGAATTCATACGTAATCTCTCTCATGAGGTAAGAACACCTCTTACAGGAATAGTAAGTGTCGGATCTTATCTTGCAAGTAACTGGGATAGTATGAAAGAACACTTAAAGAAAGAAACAAGTATGTTAGTATCACAGAATGGACAGAGATTACTTTCTTTAATGAATAATCTACTCGATCTATCAAGACTAACTACAGGTAAACAAGAATATAAAATAGAAAAGATAAATATAAAAACTTTAGTAGAAGAAATAATAAATATAGAGATGCCTATGTATATGAATGAGGATTTAACTCAAAATTTCTCATTTTCTCTAGATACAAGTAATCTTACAAATGAATATATAAATATAGATAAGGAAAAGATAACGCAGGTAATAAGAAATCTATATATAAACTCTATACGTTTCATGGAGAGAATAAAGAGAAGCGGATCTATTGATGCAAGAATAGAAGATTATGATATACTAATTTCCGAAATTAACCCTACAAAAGAAATTTCGCGGGTCTCCCCTTTGCGCAGCTATAAACATAGCCTTGCGCACGGTAGCCCTAAAATTTCATCTGTAGAATTTAATTTGGGAAATAGTATAGGAGCAAATCAACAAATATCTAAAAAAGGAATACTCTTCTCTATAAGAGACGAAGGACCAGGAATACCAGAAGAAGAAAAAGAAGATATATTTATGTCTTTCTTCCAAAGCTCAAGAACAAAAACAGGAGCAGGAGGAACAGGACTTGGTCTTTCTATCGCAAAAGAAATAACAGATGCTCATAAAGGAAAAATCTGGGTAGAAAATATAATAGAAGAAAACACAAAAGAAAACGGAAGAGAAAACACGAAAGAAGAACAAAATCTAATAGATTATACTACACAAGAGATAGAAGTAACAGAAAAGGATAATGGTGAAGATAATTACGAAGATAAATACGAGGATAATTATAAAGATAATGACGAAGATAATTATGACTATGATAGATTCAAACCAACCTCTCTCCTAGATAAAAGAATAAAGGGCTGCATATTCTATCTATGGCTACCTAGATAGAGAGATGAGAGTATGGGTATTTATTAACTAGATTCCCGCCTCCGCGGGAATGACATAGAAGAGACGCGGGAATGACAAAAAAGGAAGCGGGAATGACAATCGCGGTGTCATCCCCTCGAAGGAGGGGATCCAGGAAATATATTTCTTCTAGATTCCCGCCTCCGCGGGAATGACAGAGAAGAGACGCGGGAATGACAGAGAATAGACGCGGGAATGACAAAAAGGAGACGGGAATGACAATAAAAGAAGACTTAAAAATCACAAATCATTATCGTGATATACTGCATAATTTAGATCGAAATAACCCCGAACATAGAAAAATTTATGAGAAAGTAAGATTTGACTTTCTCGCGATGAATGAGGGGGAAAGACATACGGCCTACAAAGATCATCTTGGAAATACTACAATAGGTGTAGGTTTTAATATGAGCACCGCAGGGGCCAGAAAGGAATTTAATAAAGCATTCGATTCAAAAATAAACTTTGATGATGCAAAAAATGGCAAAATCAAGCTAACTGATGAACAGGTAAAAAAATTATTTGATCAATCCATGAAAAGTAGAGAACGTTACTTAAGATCTTCTTACAATGAAGTATATGATAAGCTTAAATATAATGAACTACTTGCCATTGAGGATTTAAATTTTAATGGCCCAAAACTTGTAAAAAATGGCTCAAAATTTCATGAATATATGAATAACTATTATCAGACAAGAGATGCAAAATATCTACATTTAGCTACTTGCGAGCTTGTGAATAGGTCTAATCCACAAAAACACCTAGGTATCCAAAATCGTAGACTCAAACAAGCTGCGATGCTAGATTCAAGATTATGTCCGTTTTACTCAGGGCCGCATTCCACGCTTTTGCCATTCGAGCATATTAAAGCTAAATTGAATGAAACAGTGATTCCAAGATGTACAGAGTATTGGAAAAAAGACCCAAACTCTGAATATTACATCTGGCGCACGATGATGGATGATAAAGTTAGAACTTCTCATTTGCAATTTGAAGGTAAGATCTTCAAAAAAAATACACTCCCGCCGGGAATAGAGAATGTTATGTATAACTGCAGATGTTGGCAAGAAGTTCTACCAATTAATATTCATATTATTAATGAATCTATAGCGCGTCAGTATAACAAATATATGCTTGTAAATTATCCAAGGAATCCCCTTGGTTTAGAATTTAAGATGGCTTGCATCAAAGTAACAAGCTATACTAGACTATAAGTGAGCACGACATATTCAACAGAGACATATTTAGGACGATTATTAAACGTCCAATGGCGTCTTGTGCATCCTTGATTCTATAAGCTCAATTGAATTGTTTAGCCCATATAATTTAAAAAACGAACCTAGTCTTGGACCTTCCTCCTGGCCAAGTAAAATCATGTATAGATCCTTAAAAAATTCACGCAAGTTCTCGTATCCTTCTTCCATCCCAAGGTTATATATTTTTGACTGGATCTCTTCTCCTGAGTCATTCGAAGAGGATCCTTCAAGAATTTTTTTGAGTTTGACCAAAATATTTATGTGATTTTGAGACGGTTCAAGATACTTCTTATTCGTTTTTACGAAATCATTATAATATTTTAGGGCAAAACCCGTAAGTTTATCTAGATATGGATAAGTCTTTGGACTTGCATCCTTTAGGTAAGATGCAATAAATCCCCATAATACTTCCTTATTTTCAGGATTGCAAACAGAGGCAAGATTAAGTAGTAAGCTAAAACTAATATTTGCAGTTTCGACATTTGGCACATTACCGTCGTGAATATGATGCAAAGGATTAGAAAGCTTTGCGCTTAAATCCTCGGAGTTATTATATTTTTTGTTGAAATTGATATATTCATCAACAGTTTTTGGTATAACATCAAAGTAAAGTCTTTTGGCCTTACCGGGCGAATGGTAAATGAATAATTCTAAACTCTCAAGAGGGGCATAGCTAAGCCATTCATCAACAGATATACTATTACCTTTAGATTTTGATATTTTCGCGCCAAGCTCGTCTAAAAACAATTCGTAAAAAAATTGTACTGGTGGCGTGCCACCTAGAATTTGGCATATTCTTGAATATAACGGACCGTTAGGCATATGATCTTTTCCGTACATTTCGTAGTCTACCTCTAAATTTGCCCATCTCATACCAAAGTCAGGTTTCCATTGAAGTTTGCATTTGCCCCCTGTGACCTTTGTTTCAATTATTTTACCGGAAAGATTTTTATAGATAATTGTTTTCTTTGTCTTGTTAACCTCTAAAATAGGAACCTGTAATACCTGCCCTGTTTCCTCGCAAATTGGCATAAATGGTGAGTAAGTGGCCCTTCTTTCATCCCTAAGAGATGCTAACATCACATCCATAATCTCGTCATATTTTTCGAGCACAAACTCAAGACTTGAATCGAAAAGACCGCTTTTGTAGCACTGTGTTGCGCTCATAAATTCATAATCAAACCCAAAAGCATCAAGAAAGGAACATAATTTTGAATTCATATAGTGCCCATAGCTTTCTTTTTCTCCAAAAGGATCTGGTATTGAAGTTAGTGGCATATTCATAAAACGCGCAACCATATCTTGATTCGGTATATTAGATGGGACTTTTCTTAGACCGTCTAAATCATCGGAAAAACAGATGAGTTTGGTTGGTATATTAGACAATTGTTTAAAAGCTCGGATTATCATCGTCGTTCTTGCCACTTCTGCGAAAGTGCCTATATGCGGAAGACCTGATGGACCATATCCAGTTTCAAACAATACATAGCCTTTTTTTGGTGTTTTATGGTCTATTTTTTCCAATATTTTAATAGCTTCTAAAAATGGCCATGCTTTGGATTCTTTTGCTTGCTCTATTGTGAGTATCATATTATCATGTCTTGAATATAGGTTTTTGCAAAAATATATTAGCAAACTAATTATGTCAAATTTATGTTTATTTAAGTATGATTTATTGGAAAAATATACATATCTTTAAACTTGCGCATATAGCACTTCTTTTTTTATCTTTGATTATTATCTGCTGTGCTTATTACATTGATAATATATTAGGTTTTGATGGCTGCGAACTTTGTATTTATCAAAGAATGCCGTATTATTTTACATTATTTGCATCTGCTTTTTGCCTAATTTTTGGAAAAAAGCATCTAAAACTTGGACTTTTATTAGTTTTAATGGCTGTATCTGTTGGTTTTATAATTGCAATATATCATGTTGGTGTTGAACATAAGTTCTGGGGAGGGCTTGCAAAATGCTCATCTTCTATAGATCTGCACAATGTTTCAAATCTTGAAGAATACAAAGAGAAGCTTTTATATAGTAAAATTTCAGATTGCTCTAAACCTGCTTTTTTGATAGTAGGATTTTCTCTTGCTGAGCTGAATATGCTTTTTAGTTTTGCGCTCGTTTTAGTTTTAACGTACTTAATTTTTAAAAAATGAAAAAACCGGTATTTAACAATAATAAAAAAATTAGCGAATTTATTAGAGTGAACTATGCAGGAGAATATGGTGCAAATCTTATATATCAGGGTCAACTGGATGCTGCTCATCAGCAAGTAAAGCGGGAGATAATACAGGAAATAATACATATGCAAGCTCAAGAAAAAGTGCATCTTGATTATTTTTCAAATGAAATGAAAGAAAGGAGAGTAAGGCCGTCAATTTTAATGGGATTTTGGCACTATTTTGGCTATATTCTTGGTTATACAAGCTCTATGCTTGGACCTAAATATGCAATGATTTGCACAGATAGCGTTGAATCAGTGATTGAAGAACATTATCAAAAGCAAATAGACTACCTAAATTCATTTACTAAAGAATCTATACTTGCAAAAAAATTTGCCGAATTCAAAAACGAGGAAATTGATCATAAGAATATAGCCTCGGCATATATTAAATCATATGGATTTATGGATTTTATATTCTATAAACTGGTCGGAAAAATATGCAAGCTTGCGATATTTGCTAGCAAAAAAATCTAGAAACTAAGTGTCACAGAGTGGCATCTTCATGCTCCTTTTAAATCATGCTCAAGATCTTATTAAATCTCTATTTGTTGGTCAGAATATTGATAGCTTGAATCCTCGCCCAAAATTTCATTATGCACGTAGTCTATGTCGTTATTGTTGGTTTCTAGTTTTTCGTTGTTTTGCGTTATTTTGATCTCTGAAGTTAGAAAACTTTTAATACTTGCAAAATTATATGACAAATAACCACCAATACAAACGAACAAAGTTATTATGGATCCAATTGTATAATTAACAAAGTTTCCATCCCAGGCTTCTATGTATATAGGCTTATTGTTATTTTGCTCTGCAGTATAACAATCTTGTTTGTTTGCTCCAGATGACATTGGCCTTCCGGTATCTTGATGTTCTCCTTTGGGCTCATTTGAGCTGTTATACTTGCCATTACAAGAGATGCGAGTCTCAGGTGCGACATTATCTAGCCTCTTTGATTCAGGATTAGGATAATATTCCTCGATTACTTGATACTGAGCGTCCCTCAAAGGTTGATCTTGATAAGTGAAGTTGCAAATTTGCTTAGACATTTCATCTACAATCTTATTCACATCTATTTCGGTAGAATGATTAGGTACCATATCATATAGTATTTTGCACATTGTGACAGTAGAAGCGTTTGTATGAGCGCCGCAACTTGTACTGTCTTCTTGTTGATTTATGTGTTGATTGATTCTATGTATTTGATATCCTTTTATTTCTGGCCGACGAGAATCTGCTACTATTTTTTCCAGAATCTCTAATCTACGTTCGCATGACGGTAAATTCTTAGAATCATGGAAAAATAAATGTAAAGAGTCATTAATTAACTTCATTGTTAATGATCTATAGTGATAATCATTATTTATGGGCGCTGCAATTATTTTGCCAGCAAGCGCTGAATCTACAAGCTCCCGAAATGCGTTTACCTGACTTCGTAGTGGTGTTCTTTCTGTATCGTCATATAAATTCACAAACTGAATTTTTACATCTCCTGTTTCATCTACTGGAGATAAACCGTTATTTGTTAATAGTCCAGTGAGTCCATTTATAATATTTTCCTCTTCAAATTGATACTCTCGGTTTCTAACTTGATTTGGATTTAGAGGCACCTCCATACCTCGATTGTATTCAAGAACAATTTGCGCACGATCTTGTATATCAAGATGAGATGGTAAAGCTTTCTCTTCACCCGAACCGTCATGTTGGTTAGGTGTTAAAATTGATGTAAATGTCATAAAAGCTCCTTAATTTATATATACTATTATTGTAACGCATTTATTGTAGGCTTGAATTAATTCCCACGACGTGAAATTTCATTTGTAGAATTTAATTTGAGGTGTAATATATCACTATATAAATTGAATTATAACAAACTGAACGATATTTATCAAGATATTTCTCAAAAGTGAAAAAAACGGGCAAAAAAATTAAATAAATTATTCTTAATGATAATAAGCATTATAAATTCTTAGGTATTTATGCATGAAAAAATATATGTAACGCTAAGCGCGCTATTCTGCTGCCTGATTCTAATAGGTAATATAACATATAGGAAATTTGTTATAATAGAAGTGCCGTACCTATATAGTTTTGAGATTTCTGTTGGCGCGATATTATATCCTTTGACTTTTCTTGTGACTGATATAATAACCGAGTTTTATAAAAAAGATAAAGCAACATTCACTGTTAGGCTTGGAATATTACTAAATATAGTAACTGCATTGATTATAATTTCAATGGATAATATCAAGGCGACAGATTGGTCTGTGATTAATGATGACATATTTCACAAAGTATTTGGTTTTTTTGGATATTCGTTTTTAGGCTCTATGATTGCAACTTTTATTTCCCAGACCATTGATATATACATATATTTACTAATTAGAAGTGCAACTAAAGGAAGATTTTTAGGCTTAAGAAATGTAGTAAGTACATCGGTTTCTTTACTTATAGATACTGTAATTGTTATAGTTTTTTTAGCATATGTTGGAGTTTTGCCTAAGGAGCAAGTAACAACATTAATTTACAATAGTTATCTCTGGAAATTAAGTTTTACAATTGCTTTAGTGCCTGTATTTTACTTATGCGTCAAAATAATCAAACATATCTTAAGTTATTCGTAAATTTCTATATAAGAGGTGATTTTGTAGTTATTTTCGTCCTCTGGTTACCGTGACAGAAGACACAGCTTTAAGCATATTTCACATATTAATAAAATTCATCCATAATCTGATAATAATAACATTTGACAAAACTCCCTTGTTTTATCAGATTACAAATAGAAATCCTAGAAGATATTATGACAAAAAATTTATCCAAAACCAAGTACCTTGAATCTTACAAAAATATGCTTTTAATCAGAAGATTTGAGGAAAAATGCGGACAAATATATGGCATGGGTCAAATAGGTGGCTTTTGTCATTTATACATAGGCCAAGAGGCAGTCATTACAGGCGTAATGCTCGCAAAAGAAGAAGGCGATAGTACGGTAACAAGCTACCGTGATCATGGCCATATAATCCTATCAGGCACTGAACCAAAATTCGTTCTTGCAGAGCTCATGGGGAAATCCACAGGCTCTTCTCGTGGCAAAGGAGGCTCTATGCATCTATTCGACATTAAAAATAAATTCTACGGGGGGCATGGAATCGTTGGAGCTCAGGTCCCGATTGGCACTGGCATAGGATTTGCAGAAAAATACAATAAAACGAATAATATATGTTTTACGTTTATGGGAGACGGGGCAATGAACCAAGGTCAAGTATTCGAAGCTTTTAATATGGCTGCGCTATGGAAGCTACCCGTGATATATATAATAGAAAATAACCAATATTCTATGGGAACTGCAGTTAATAGATCAACTGCAATGACAGATCTATACAACAAAGGATTATCCTTCGGCATAGAAGGACAGCAAGTAAATGGAATGGATCTTGATACTGTATATGATGCCTGCTCTCTCGCCGCAAAAAAAGTAAGAAAGGGAAGCGGGCCAATTATTCTCGAAATGCTAACATATCGATACAGAGGCCACTCAATGTCTGATCCTGCTAAGTATCGAACTAAAGACGAAGTTGGAGAATATAAGAACTTAGATCCAGTTTCTGTTCTAAGAGATAAACTTGAAAAGGACTTTAAAATTCCAGAAACAGACTTAAAGAAAATTGAATTAGGCGTAAAAAATATTATTCAAGAAGCAGTAGAATTTAGTAATAACTCAGAAGAGCCAAGGGAAAATGAGCTCATGACTCAAATTTTCGCTTCTACTATATAATAACAGAATCAGGAAAATATCATTATGAGAAAACTAACGGTAAGAGAAGCGCTCCGAGAAGCAATGAGATCTGAGATGCAAAATGACAGATCAGTATTTATTATTGGCGAGGAAGTAGCTGAATATCAGGGCGCATACAAGGTAACTCAAGGGCTTCTTGATGAGTTTGGACCAGAAAGAGTAATAGACTCTCCAATTAGCGAACATGGATTTTCTGGGCTTGCTGTCGGCGCTGCATTTGCTGGCCTAAAGCCAATAGTAGAGTTCATGACTTTTAATTTTGCAATGCAAGCAATAGATCAAATAGTAAACTCTGCGGCAAAAACTCACTATATGTCAGGTGGGCAAGTGACATGTCCTATAGTTTTTCGTGGGCCAAATGGAGCTGCTGCAAGAGTCGCTGCCCAGCATAGCCAAAATTATGCTGCATGGTACGGCCATGTGCCTGGTTTAATAGTAATCGCCCCTTATTCAGCTGAGGATGCTTGTGGGTTATTAAAATCTGCAATTAGGAGCAAAAATCCAGTAATTTTCCTAGAAAATGAAATTCTATATGGACATAATTTTGACGCACCAGATGTAATAGATCCAATACAAATTGGATCAGCAAAAATAGTAAAAGAGGGTAAGGATGTGACCATCACAGCATTCTCCATACAGGTTGATCTTGCATTAAAGGCCGCTGACAAACTATCTCAGATAGGTATCGATGCCGAAGTGATCGACCTAAGAACAATAAAACCCCTCGACGAAGAAACTATAATTCAATCTGTAAAAAAAACAAACAGACTTGTTTGCGTTGAGGAAGGTTGGTTTTTTGGGGGTGTAAGTGCGACCATTTGCGCTATAGTCCAAAATAAAGCTTTTGATTATTTGGATGCGCCGGTTGAGTTTGTATCAGGCAAAGACGTGCCTTTACCATATGCAGCTAATCTTGAAAAACTTGCGCTGCCAAGTGAGCTAGACATTATCGAAGCAACAAAAAAAGCATGTTATAAATAATTTATAAGGTTAATATGATAATAGAAATTTTAATGCCAGCATTATCGCCAACCATGACTGAAGGAAATTTGGCAAAATGGCTCAAAAAAGAAGGCGAAAAAGTAAAACCTGGCGATGTTATTGCAGAAATTGAAACAGATAAAGCAACTATGGAAGTAGAGGCTGTAGATGAGGGTTTCATTGGAAAAATTCTTGTTCACGCGGGTTCCAAAGATGTTAAAGTTGGAGCAATAATAGCACTTATTATCGAGGAGGAGTCGGATAAAAAATTACTTGATGATCATATTAGCAAAATCAGTTCTAGTAATAACGCAAAACAAATAGAAAATACAGAGAGTTCAAAACAAAGCAATACCGCTAATAACCAAGAACAAACAAGCCAGGAAATTTCGGATTTGCAAAATGATTTAAGTAGCTCAGATAATAGGATTTTTGCATCACCTCTAGCACGAAGAATCGCAAATCAAAATAATATTAACTTAGCGTTAATAACTGGTTCAGGTCCTCATGGTAGAATAATCAAAGAAGATGTTGTCTCAGTACAAGCACAAACAAAAGGGGCAGAGCAGTCATTTACGAAGAATCCCCAAAGATCAGGGGCAGATTTTTCATTGATTCCTATAACAAATATTCGAAAAGTCATAGCAACAAGATTGCTCGAATCTAAACTAACTGTTCCGCATTTTTATTTGACCATAGAATGTAATATAGATAAGCTTTTGGCTATTAGATCAGAGATTAATGAATCAAGAGACAAAGACCACAAAATCTCAGTGAATGATTTTATGATTAAAGCAACAGCTCTGTCGCTACACAACATGCCAGAAGTAAATACAAGTTGGTCTGATGATGGAATAATTCAGTATAAATATGTCGATATTTCTGTTGCAGTTGCATTAGACGGAGGGCTCATAACCCCAATTATTAAAGACGCAAATCTAAAATCACTCTCAGAACTATCTAAAGAAATGAAGGAATTAGCTCAGAGAGCTAAAAATGGCAAGTTAATGCCTCATGAGTATCAAGGAGGGGGTTTTAGTATATCGAATCTCGGTATGTATGGGGTTAAACAGTTTGCGGCCATCATCAACCCGCCTCAAAGTGGTATTTTAGCAATAGGAGCAGGACAACAAAAACCGATAGTATATGATGATAAAGTAATAATTTCTACGGTTACAGAGGTTACATTATCATGTGATCATAGAGTGGTTGATGGAGTCACTGGCGCAAGATTTTTAAGTCATTTTAAAGATTTTGTAGAAAATCCAGTAAAAATGCTGATATAAATATATAATATTATAAAACAAGTACCCTTAAATAAAGCTTATGACCAATCTACAAGAATTTGATGTATGTGTAATAGGGGCTGGACCCGGCGGGTATGTCTCTGCTATTAGACTTGCACAACTTGGCAAAAAAGTTGCCATTGTAGAAGCTGAGTCTTTGGGCGGAATATGCCTTAACTGGGGCTGCATCCCAACAAAATCTTTGCTAAGATCTGCGGAAGTACTACACTTAGTACAAAATCACAAACATTTCGGTATTAGTGCAGAAAAAATATCAGCTAATCTAAAAGAAATGGTTGCAAGATCAAGAAATGTAGCAAATCAGCTTTCTAACGGCGTTAGTGGACTTTTAAAAAAAAACAAAATTACAATAATCAAAGGATTTGCGTCATTTGTTAATTCAGAAATAATCGCAGTCGAAGGAGAGGTAAAAACAGAAGTCAAGGCAAAAAAATTTATAGTTGCAACAGGTGCAAGGGCGAAGGTTTTAAAAGGATTTGAGCCAGATGGACAAAACATTCTCACTTACAAAGAAGCAATGCTTCAAGAAAAAATACCTGAAACTTTGCTAATTGTAGGCTCTGGTGCCATAGGTATTGAATTTGCATCTTTTTATAATAGCATCGGATCAAAGGTCTGTGTAATTGAAGCGCAAGACAGAATTTTGCCACAAGAAGATAAGGAAATATCAGAATTTGCAAAAAAATCATTCACAAAACAAGGAATACAAATCAAAACTTCCGTTAAGCTAATTTCTATGAAAACACTACAGAAAAATGTTGAAATAGAATACGAGCATGAGGGTAAAAATTTTACTTCTAAATTCGATAAGGTAATTATGGCAGTTGGCATCACGCCAAATACTGATAAGCTAAATCTTAAGGTTACTAAGGTTCAGTTAGATAATAGAGGGTTTATAATAGCTAAAGATGATTTATCAACAGATGATCCATCTATCTATGCTATAGGAGATGTTGTAGAAGGTCCTTGGCTTGCTCATAAGGCAAGTCATGAGGGCATTATTGCAGCAGAAGCCATAAGCGGACTCAAAACAAAATCCATCAAGAAGCTAAGAATTCCGGGTTGTACATATTCGATGCCGCAAATAGCAAGCGTTGGCCTTACGGAAGAAAAGGCAAAAGATATGGGTTATAAGCTAAAAATAGGTAGATTTCCATTTATTGGCAACGGCAAGGCTATAGCACTTGGTGAGCCAGAAGGGCTTGTAAAAATCATTTTTAATGAAAAGACTGGAGAGATACTAGGGTGTCATATGATTGGATCCGAGGTAACAGAGCTTATTAATAGTATGACCCTTGCTATAGGACTAGAAGCAACTGAAGAAGATATATTCCACACTATCTTCCCACATCCTACTTTATCCGAGATGATACATGAATCAGCACTAAATGCATTCGGCAGATCGATTCATATATAGTATAAGTTTTTTTGTTAAGACTTATACCAAATCCCATTTTTAAGTACTACTTCGTCGCTCACATAACACGAGAGTAGTCTTCGTGACTTGCTCCTAGTATTATTTAATTCTAGAGATTTGGTATCATATACGCTAAAGCAGGCTCTCCCTAAAATTCATTTTAAGAGTTTAATTCTAGAGATGCTGTATAACTACTTTAGCAGTTTTTTACAATCTTGAAAACCGAAAGCAGGTTTTCCTTTATATGCAGTTTCATAATAAAATTCATGTAAACTAGTTGTTATTTTACCTTTCTTATCTTCATGAGTAATGATTGTTGCGGATGCGGTACCGAAATCGCTTTTTTCTCTATGTTCCCCTACGCTATAGAAATAAATCGCCAAATTATTGCCATTTGCTATCGCAGTTCCTTCCCAGGTGTAATTATAACCGGGACATTTCATTTCGAAATTATATATAGAATATGAACTATTAGCTTTCTTATAATCATTGTTTGGACGAAGGGTAATTGTGGAAGTAAAATTTCCGTCTTGTGAATCAAACGCTTTATCGCATTTATACGCGCCGGAAAAATCATAGGCTAAAGCCCCAAAAGTATTTATCAATATAACTAATGATACAATTATTCTACTAATCATAAATTCTCTCCTATTGTTTTATAATAACTAATACCAAATTCCATTTTTAAGTACTTGCTTCTAGCTCCTAGCTCACCTAGCGTGAGTAGGCTTCGTGACTTGCTCCTAGTATTATTTAATTCTAGAGATTTGGTATAATTACCTGAATTTCATACTATTTACACTAAGATTATCAAATACCATATTGCTAGTCCAGCTTAATTCGGAGTGAAGCTTCTATAAACAATAAATTGTAACTAATTTACATGCAATAACACTTATGCCGAGTTCACCATAAAGGAAAAAATAGACCTCCCCGCATAACCTTGTGGTAATTTTATTGTCAAAAATTGCCTTTCGCTCCTCTTTCATATTTATCTATGTTCAGGTATAAAGGCCGCTTTTTTCCTAAAAATTCCTTAACTCTACTTATGGGTTACGCGTGGAGGTCTTTAGTATGTCCAGGTTTCATTCTAGAGATTTTGCATAAGAAGGAGCATGTGTTTTAAATATCTAGATTTTGAACTTGCAAGGCATTTTCTTGAATAAACTCTCTTCTTGGTTCAACAACACTGCTCATAAGAGTTGAGAAAACTCCCTCTGATTCATCAAAATCAGAAACTTTGACTTTGAGTAATGTTCTTTTTGAAGGGTCTAATGTTGTTTCTGCAAGCTGTTCTGAGTTCATTTCGCCAAGACCCTTAAATCTTTGAATTGATAAGCCTTTGTTACCAAGAGCAAGAATCTTCGAAAGCAAAAGCGATGGGAGCACAAAGCTTTCCTGCTCGTCTTTTGAGTCTAACCTAATAGGATTTTCAAAAATCTTTGAGAAATCTTTATATGTTTCAAATAAGTAAGATAAATCTCTTGTGTTAAAATACGAATCTTGTATTAAATACGAATTCTTGATCCCTCTCACTACCTGGTAAAATTCACAAGTATCTTGATGAAATTCCGCCTTCCACTCGGATTTATCTTCACTTCTTTCAAGATTATTTAATATATATAGTACTTTTTCTATATTCTGCTTTAGTAAATCAGTAGATAAAGCATTCGCCACGGCTAAAGCTTCTATAATAGTTCTATTATATTTACCGGATAAGTTTTGAAGCTTCTTTTCAAATGTGGCTATTTTGTTTAATATTTCTTCAAGAGCGTGGTCAGTGTATTCTCTGCTGTTTGATACAAGTTTCGCATCGCCTACGCCAAATTTAATCAATAGAGCCTTTAGCTCTTCTTCATCTTTAATATATTGCTCAGAATTGCCCCTTTTGATTTTATACAAAGGTGGATTTGCTATATATAGATATCCTTTATCTATCACTTCCTTCATATGCCTGAAGAAAAATGTGAGTAATAAAGTTCTAATATGCGAGCCGTCTACATCAGCATCAGTCATGATTATAATCTTGTGGTACCTTATTTTCGATATATCAAAGTCTGATTTGCCTATACCTGCTCCAAGAGCGGAAATCAAAGTGCCAACTTGCTCTGAACTCAGCATTTTATCGAATCTAGCGCGTTCAACGTTTAGTATTTTACCTCGTAGCGGAAGTATGGCTTGAGTTTTACGATCTCTACCTTGTTTTGCGGTACCGCCAGCTGAGTCTCCCTCAACGATGAAAATTTCAGATTTTGCTGGATCTTTTTCCTGACAATCTGCAAGCTTTCCTGGCAGACTTGAAATCTCGAGAGCTGATTTCCTGCGCGTAAGCTCTCTTGCCTTTCTTGCTGCTTCTCTTGCTGCTGCAGATTCTATGATTTTACTGATTATATTTTTTGCGTCAGTTGGATGTTCTTCAAGCCACTGGACTAGTTTGTCATTAACATTACTCTCAACTACTGGTCTTACTTCGGAGCTTACAAGCTTATCTTTTGTTTGTGATGAGAATTTTGGATCAGGTACCTTGACTGATAAAACGCATGTAATACCCTCCCTTGCATCGTCCCCACTAAAATTTACTTTCGATTTTTTAGCAATTCCGCTTAGCTCTATATATTGGTTTATAGCCCGTGTTAAACCGGCCTTAAAGCCAATTAAGTGAGTACCGCCATCTCTTTGTCTTATATTATTTGTAAAGGATAATATGTTTTCAGTGTAGTAATCATTCCATTGTAATGCAACTTCACAGGAAATACCTAAGGTATCATCGTGACATTTTATTGTTATAAGTTCGTTTAAGGGAGTTTTGCCTCTATCTATGTATTTTACGTAAGCTGCAACACCGCCCTCATAATTAAACTCAGTAGATTTTACAGGATCTTGCCTATCATCCGTGAGTAATATTCTTACCCCGGAATTTAGAAAGGCAAGCTCTCTTAATCTACCCTCTAAAGTCGAAAAAACAAAATCAGTTGTTTTGAACGTGACGCTTGAAGGCATGAAAGTTACTTCTGTGCCAGTTTTATTTTCGACATTTCCAACAATTGCAAGAGGAGCTTCCGACACTCCATCGCGAAAACGCATAAAATGTTCCTTACCTGCTCTCCATATTCTCAAGTCTAGCCAGCTAGAAAGAGCGTTTACTACAGATACGCCCACGCCGTGTAATCCACCCGAAACTTTATATGAATTTTGATCAAATTTGCCTCCTGCATGAAGCTGAGTCATTATTACTTCTGCAGCAGAAACGCCTTCTCCATCGTGAATATCAGTCGGAATGCCTCTACCATTGTCTCTAACCGTAAGCGAGCCATCTTTATTTATTATTACCTCTATTAAATCACAGTGACCAGCCAAGGATTCGTCAATAGCGTTATCGACAACTTCGTATACCATGTGATGAAGGCCGCTTCCATCATCAGTGTCTCCTATATACATGCCTGGTCTTTTACGAACAGCATCAAGACCCTTTAATACTTTTATTGAACTTGCATCATATTCATTTGTGACACGAATATTGCTAGCTGTTTTCTGATTTTCCTCTAATGGCATTAATATATGGTATTTATTTTAGCTTAAATATATTAAGGTAATACCATTCTTGCAAGCAAAATATATCATAGATTTCCGCATATCTAATAAATAGGCGCGGTATTCTATAGTCTTTTAGGTTGGATTAGATACTAGGCGCGAGGAGAGAAGCCTATGAGTATTAGGTGAGCGACGAGTCAACAACGTAGCTAATTCAACATAAAAGACTATAGTAAAATACTTGCGGCTCCTTAATATATTTATACTACATATAATTTGTGGTGAGTAATTTATTCATGAAACCACTACTTCTGAAGGCTCGTTTGTTGTACTACTGCTTTTTTTGTATTTTGGTAGTTCCACGCTCTAGTTTTATAACTAGATCCAATATCGTCCTTATTATTAAATTCTTTGTTGATCTCTGTTAATGTTCTTCTAATAGGATTATATTTTTTGTACGTGTTTGACATAGACTTTTCAGCTTCTTCATATAGCGGATGTCCCAGCGTGTATCCTATGGCTGCTAGCAGAGGGAAGCCCGCGGTAAGTGCATAAGATGCAAAGAGACCAGTGCCGATTATGCCTGCGCCTACTGCAGCTACTGTCACTCCGATAGCAGTTGAGATTATTCTCCTAACATGTCCGCCAATCGTTTTTAATTTAGCAGCTCTACTCTTACTTTTGATATTGACGTGTGTGTCTTTGTAATCTTGAAGATTAGATTTGAAATTCTCATATAATTGATGAATATAAAACTCACCTACCTCCTGCTGCGACTTACGCTCATTGTCCGTTAGACCTTGCCATTGAATTTTACCGCTCTCGTCCCGCTTCAATTTGTTTGTTTTTGTATCTACTGCCAGTCCTAATTGGTCAGCAGTAAATTTAGCAATATCAGTCTCTGCATCAAGGTGATCGTGTAATCTTGCTGAGAAGGCTTCTTCTTCCTTAGGTTCACCAAGATTCGTGTTCTTGTTAGCAGCATCTTCAAATTCTTTTGTTAAAAATTGGTAAAGATATTCCGTGGGGTCGTTCATCTCGCCTAATTTATATTCTGCGTGTGTATAGAACATACAATATACATATTTTAATTATAAAAAAATGTTATCATTTATAAAATTTTGGTGCAAAATTTATAAACTATCTATAATTAGGAAATATATAAAAGCGATATAAAAGACACAGAAAGGTTTTTTAAAAAAATATCGTACTATTTTGTCTTTATGAAACCTCTAATATCATTAGATATCCAGAATAGGTCGTTTGGGCTAAATTCTTTGGTTTGGTACAAAGACTTAAAAATGGGATTTGTAAGACTGCTCGGAAGTTTATATAATACTATTTCATAAATCTAAATTACATAAATGTTTTATGTCATATATTTTATCAGATACTTTGCCTGAAAACCCAAAAGAAGCCCATGAGCTTCACAAACTTCTCACCAAAAAAATAAGAGAGTATAATAAGCAATATTACGAAAATAATAATTCTGAAGTATCAGATGCTGAATATGATCAATTAATGGCTTTATACAAAAATCTAGAGCATAAATTTCCGCTCCTAAAATTACAGGACTCTGTTGCTGATGAAGTTGGAGGCAGTGCTGCTGAAGGGTTTAAGAAAATCGAGCATAAAATTCCTATGTTGTCCCTTTCAAACATTTTTGAAGAGGATGAGATAAATGATTTTATCGAAAAAATTCAAAGATTTCTGAAGATTAATTACATACCTACTATAGTTGCAGAACTGAAAATAGATGGCGTATCATTCTCTGCTACTTATAAAAATGGAAAATTACTTCATGCGGCAACAAGGGGTGACGGGTATGTAGGTGAAGATATAACTGAAAATATAAAAACAATTAAGGGATTTCCGCAACAAATAAACTTAAAGGAGGAGTTTTTTGAGGTGAGGGGAGAAGTATATATTAGAAAAGATGATTTTGAGGCCTTAAACGAATCATCTTTAAACCAAAATAAGCATGTATTTGCAAATCCAAGGAATGCAGCGTCGGGTTCTCTCAGGCAGCTAGATAGTAATATAACCAAAATGAGGCCATTGAAATATTTTGTATATTCTTTAGGGGCTGTATCTTCTAGTTTTTCTGACACGCAAAGTAATACACTTATGCAATTGGGGCAATTGGGATTTTGTGTAAATGAGAATTTTGCAGTATGTCACAACATATATGATATAGTAAAATTTTATGAAAAATTTTTGGCAATTCGTGATGAGTTGCCTTATGAGATAGATGGAATAGTGTATAAAGTAAATGATCTAAGTCTTTGGGATAGGCTTGGTTATGTGGGTAAGACGCCAAGATTTGCGACGGCTCATAAGTTTCCAGCGGCGCTTGGAAAGACTAAAGTACTTGATATAAAAATTCAAGTTGGTAGAACAGGCGCGTTAACTCCTGTAGCTATATTAGAGCCAGTAAATATTGGTGGCGCGGAGGTGACAAGAGCAAGTCTTCATAATTTTGACGAAATATTTAGGAAGGACATACGAATAGGAGATATTGTCACATTAAAACGAGCTGGAGATGTAATACCTCAGATTGATTCAGTGTCAAAATCAGATCGACTCGAGTTTCTTAAAGCTTTCGAAATGCCTAGTATTTGTCCATCTTGTGGAGAAAAAGTCGATAAGCAAGAAGATGATGCGGTTTTGCGTTGTGGCAATAGCCTTAATTGTCCTGATCAAAAATACAGAACTATAGTGCATTTTATCTCAAAAGCTTGTTTTGACATTGCGGGACTTGCAAAAAAAAATATAGAATTTTTATTATCAAAAAAATACATAAATAATGCTGTAGATATTTTTGATATACCAGATTCGCAAGACATTTTATATAAACTTGCACAAGAGCCTGGCTGGGGCGCTGTTTCTGTGCAAAATCTTGTAAATAGTATCATAAGAGCAAAAAATATAAGCTTAGATAGATTCATATTTTCGCTTGGAATAAGGCATGTAGGAGCACTTACATCTAAAGAACTTGCTAAAATTTACACTAATGCACATTCCTTCCTTGAGGCTATGCAAAAATTATCAAATGGTGATCAATATGTCTATGAAAGTCTGATCAATATAGATGGACTTGGCAATTCTGTTATCGAATCACTTTCTCTTTTCTTTTCGCATAAAATAAACATCACAATGGTAGAAAAGTTAATAGATCAGGTGCAAATTATAGAACAAAAAACTATCTATTCCCATTTACAAAATAAATTAATAGTATTTACCGGAACTCTCAAAAATTCTTCAAGGCAGGAAGCAAAATCTATAGCTGAAAAGCTAGGCGCTAAAGTTACAAGTTCGATCACTTCTAAAACAGATTATTTAGTTGTTGGAGATTCGCCAGGCTCAAAGCTTAAAGAGGCACAAAAGCAAGGAGTAAAAATTCTAAACGAAGAAGCATGGGAAGATTTAGTAAAATAAAAACATATAGTGCAAAAACATAAATTATTATATTGGATTAGTAATGTATGTTTTTGGCCTTAATCCCTAAGTTTGTCCAAGTTATGTCAAAGTTCAAACAGATATATTGACTTTTTGTGAAAAATATATTAACGTATGACCTCCTAAACAATTAAATTATTAAGAGCGTGTCTTTATGGGTAATACATCTAAAATAGTCACTGCAATTGCAAATTCAACGATAGTTGGCCTTGTATCCGCATCTATATGCACTATTATGTTCTCTTGCAGATACGATGTTGCACATAGGGCAGATTTAGTAGCTTTTGTTCTGAGATTTGGCCTTGATGATGGGTTACATGAAGTACTAGATAATATTGAAAATTATTTCACTAAATCTTTCACTATTGATTCTGATGTAAAAATTATAGGAGCCACTGAAGTAGTGCTAGTAGATTAATTTCCTCTCTGAAAAATCTACTCTTAGAGCCAATTGAGCGCCTGCGCATGTAGTAGGATCCTCATGTACCTCATGTTCACTTCGGCCTTCCACTCCGTGTCTTCTTCGTACTCGCCCGCAGGGAAGCTAAGTTTTTCAAAGGGGTATAATACCAAATCCCATTTTTAAGTACTTTCTTCTAGCTCGTCGCTAAAGCTTACACGAGAGTAGGCTTCGTGACTTGCTCCTAGTATTATTTAATTCTAGAGATTTGGTATAAAATATCAAATCTTTCGGATTAAACCTGAACATATGGATTTTAGGTGGATTTTAGGGCGAGCGTGCTTTAGCGTATAGATCAAACTCCCTGGAAGCTATAGTCTTTTAGGTTGGATTAGATACTAGGCGCGAGGAGAGAAGCCTATGAGTATTAGGTGAGCGACGAGTCAACAACGTAGCTAATCAACATAAAAGACTATATACTCTTCATATGAAGAGTATAGCTCTTATAGAGTTGCTGAAATATTTGTTGCTAAAGAATTTGACAAACTTCATTGAAATCAAAGCGAGGTAAGCGCTCATATTCCGGATCCTGCGATTTATATCCCAAATTACACACAAAATTAACTTTAAAACTTGTACCCTCGAAAAAATCTTTATTGATTTTATTTGAATCAAATCCTGACATCGGTCCAACATCTAACCCTAAGCTTCTAGCAACCATAATAAAGTATCCGCCCTGAATACTCGAATTTCTGAGTGCGGTTTCGTATGATAATATAGGATCGTTTTCGTACATTTTGCCAAAATTAGGCACATGAGGAAAAACTTTCGGAAAATGTAAGTAAAAACTTTCGTCGTAAGCTAGAATAGCTATTACCGGCGCTAACTCAGATTTAGCCTTGTTGCCATCCATTAAAGCAGAGATTATTTTCTTTTTATTTTCTTCTGATTTTGCAAAATAAATTCTAAGAGGGCAGCAATTAGCAGATGTAGGGCCAAATTTTAAAATATCATAAATTTGTATAAGTAATTCATCATCTACTGGCTTATCGCTATAGTGGTTACAAGTCCTAGACTTGGTGAAAATTTCATTAACTTCTTTCATAATAATTTAATTTTTGATTGGTTCTTCTGTTAATTCCTCGTCATCTTCTGACTCTGCTATCAGAGATACTGATACTACCTTTTCGGATTCGTTTGTTTTAAATAAAATAACCCCACTTGTGCTCCTGCCGGTTATTCTTACTGTCTCAAGTGGGCAACGAATTAACCTTCCAGAATCAGTTATCAGCATTATCTCTTGATCTAGCGAGGCCGGCATTGAGCCTGCAAGCTTGCCTGTTTTGTTATTTAATACCATATTCACTATTCCGCTTCCGCCGCGATCCGTTATTCTATATTCATATGCTGAACTTATTTTACCCATTCCCTTCTCAGATATTGATAAAATAAACTCTTCATTTTCTGCAAGATGCTTAATTTTTGCATCATCAAGATCTATTGAATATTTTTCTTTGGCTTTTTTTATGTCAAACGTTCCCTCTGCTATCGATCTTCTTTCTTGCGCTGGAATAGTAAGGTATTTTTCTCTTTCGATATAATCGCATGTTATACCCTTTAAGACTGCCATACTAATTAAATTATCTGTAGATGCAATCTTAATGCCCCTAACCCCATCAGAAGTCCTACTTTTGAATACACGAACAGATTCAACGGGGAATCTTACAGCCTTTCCTTGCTTACTTGCAAGCAATATATGATCCTCTTCTGAGCAAGTTACGACCCCGATTAATTTATCGTCTTCGTCGAGCCTTATGGCTATTTTACCGTTAGACTGTATTTTTTTGAAATCGGCGAGATCATTTCTTCTGACATTTCCTTTTTTTGTTGCAAACATGATATTAAGCTTATCCCACTCTTCTACATTTTCCGGCATTGGCATGATGTTAGTAATTGTTTCGCCTTGCGAAAGTTTAAGTAAATTAACTAGCGGCCTTCCTTTTGTGGTTGGATTTCCAAGCGGTAGTTTATAAAGTTTTAAGCTATATACCTGACCTTTATCCGAGAAAAATAGCATCGGTGTATGTGTGCTACCAACGAATATTCTTGTTGTAATATCGTCATCATTCATATTAACGCCTGATCTACCTTTACCTCCCCTTCTTTGAGCTCGATAATTCACAAGCGGAACTCTTTTGATATAACCACCATGCGTGACAGTAACGACCATATCTTCTCTTTTTATCAGATCTTCTTCTTCATGCTCTAAATAATTATCTTCTATCTCAGTTAATCTCTTGTGACCAAATTCCTCTTTAACTCTTATTAATTCTTCTCTTACGATGCTAAGTAATTTCTCCCTGGATCCAATAATTTCTAGGTAACCCGTAATTTGGTCTTTTAAAGCCATAAGATCTTCTTCTATCTTATTCTTCTCCATACCTGTAAGTCTTGCAAGCCTCATTTCTAGTATTGCTTTTGCCTGCGCGTCTGATAGATAGAATGTACCTTGATCTGTTATCACTGATTTATCGTCTACAAGTTTGATTAACGGCGCTATTGTTAGAACATCCCAAGCTACTTCCATCAGGTTTCTTTTTGCCTCTGAATGATCTGATGCTGATTTAATCAGTTTTATAATTTCATCTATATTATTAACTGCAACTCTTAGTCCCACTAATATATGCGATCTATCTCTTGCTTTATTTAAGAGAAAAATCGTTCTTTTTGTTACAACTTCTTCTCGAAATTTTAGGAAAGCTTTTAAAATTTCGGCCAGATTCATCACTTTGGGCATTCCATTATCAAGCGCAAGCATAATAACTCCGAACGAGCTTTGTAGCTGTGTATATTGGTAAATTTGATTTAGAATGACTTCAGTTGCAGCATCTTTCTTAATTTCAATTACAACTCTTATACCTGTTTTGTCAGATTCATCCCTTATATCGGAAATGCCCTCTATTTTCTTTTCATTTACAAGTTCGGCTATTTTTTCTATTAGCTTTGCCTTGTTAACCATGTAAGGAATTTCAGTTATTATGATAGAATCTCTTCCTGATTTTGGAGTTTCGATATGAGTCCTGCCGCGTGTTACAATTGACCCACGGCCTGTTAAGTACGATGATCTTATCCCCTCTCTTCCAAGAATAATTCCTCCAGTTGGATAATCAGGCCCTTTCACAAATTCAAGTAGATCTTTTGCTTCTACATCAGGATTGTCAAGAATATGAAGACAAGCTTCAATAACCTCATTTAAGTTATGTGGCGGTATATTTGTTGCCATGCCAACAGCAATACCTCCAGAGCCATTAACAAGCAAGTTTGGAAATAACGAAGGAAGAACCTTGGGTTCATGTTCGGAGCCATCATAATTTGGTACAAAATCTACTGTTTCTTTATCTAAGTCATCAAGTAAATTATGAGTAATTTTTGCAAGTCTCGATTCAGTATATCTCATAGCGGCAGCAGAATCTCCATCGATAGAGCCAAAGTTACCTTGGCCGTCAATCAATGTTATTCTAAGAGAAAAGTTCTGCGCCATTCTCACTAGTGAGTCATATACTGCAGCGTCACCATGTGGGTGGTATTTACCTATCACATCACCAACGATCCTTGCGGATTTTCTATATGGTTTATTATAATGATAGCCAGCCTCATGCATCGCATATAAAATCCTTCTATGCACTGGCTTCAGGCCATCTCTTAGATCTGGTATAGCACGGCTAACTATTACGCTCATAGCATAGTCAAGATATGAGCGCTTCATTTCATCGGCTATGTTAACTGTTACTATATTATCGAATGTTCCTTCTTTCTGCTCTTTCACTTAAATATTGTTCTGTAATTTTTTGGTCAGCATAAACTAAACAAAAAATATACATATTTCAAGTAAGATTTATTTGCGCTAGATAGTATACATGATTCTCAAATTAAATTTCCCTAAAATTCTACTACTACATTTGGCTAAGATGATTCTTTTAATACTTCAGATCTATAAAATGCCTACATCGACTACTCAATTGAGATTCTTTGTTTATAATAAATTGATCTGCGCAGAATGGCTTATCAATGCTCAACTTGTGCAATGTATAATTCTTAAACCCATACCAATTTGCAATAAAATTTGCTGTAAATGGAGATATTTTATCTGACACTATAGTCACATGATCTCTGTGATAAAAAGCTATAAAATTTGACTCTTGATTTATTAAAATTGATGGTTTTTCCTGAGAATTAAACGAGATAAAGAACAAAATCATTCCAAGAAGCCCTAAATATCTCTCTTTCTTATCCCAAAAAGCAAACCATAAAAAACCTATAATGAAAAAAAATATTGTTAAATTACTAACATACCCAGTATATACAACCGCCGTTTCAAAGGATGAGATATATTGTGCAGTATGAGCTATAAGTTTTATTGATAAATCTATCATGTAATATGGTATAAAAGAAAGACCAAACGGATAAAGAAAAATAGTAGCAATCCCGCAAGGTATTGTCACAAAACTGACTAAAGGTACCGCAACTAGATTTGCGATTACTGAAAGATTAGGATAGGTATAGAAATGGTACATTACAATTGGTCCAGTTGCAATACTTGCAATTAAAGACGAATAAACATTAGAAAAAAAATAAGCCCCAACAAATGACGTAGCTCCAAAATATGATGTTTTTATATGTATTTTTGTGTAAAACTCATAACCAATAATAAGAGACACAACCGCAATAAAAGATAATTGAAAACTTGGCAAAATAGCATATTCCGGATTTTTAGTAAGTATTATTATACAAGCAAAACATAGAGACCTAATTGGGTACGGCTGTCTTGCGAAAATAACGGAAGCCATGACTATGGATGTCATGATAAAAGCCCTGGTTGCGGCTATTTGCATCCCTGTTAATATCAAATACAAAAAACTTATAAAAAGCGCAATTACTCCGGCAACTCGTTTTATGTCAATCGCATTTGAAATTCTGTCAGATAAATTCAACAAAAATCTGGTTAAAATAAAAAATAATGATGCAACAAGAGATAAATGTAGCCCAGAAACACATAAAATATGTGATAGTCCTGAATTTCTCATATTAGATAATATTTTTTTGTCTATGCCACCCGTCTCGCCTAAAAAAAGCGCAGCTGCAAAATTGCCATTTGCATGACCAAGGTTGCTCATAAGATTTTTGTAAAGAAATTTTCTGATATAACTTACTTTTATAAATAAACTATCATCCTTGTAATCTAGAATTTCAGGCTCTCCTTTTGCTCTTCCTATAGCTTCTATTCCATTAAAAAATGCAACTTGTTTAAGATTATAACCACCTGGCATAATCTGACCTGGAATTGGAAAAATATCAGCATTGACCCTAATACGATCACCGTTCAAAATGTTTGATGCATTCTCGTCGTGAAAATTGATTCTAACTATCTTAGGAGATATACCTGTGTTTTTAGTTAATATTTTTACCTCTTTGAGCAAAATCTGGTGACCAAATGGAGTTGGTTTTGTGTTTGATACGATACCCTCAATCTGAAGATTATAGAATTGATCCTGAATAGCGGAATAAGATACACAAGTTTCTCTGATTTTGCATACAAATGTTCCTGCAACAAAGATAGTAATTAAAGAAGCCGGAAATCTATAATCTATTCTATTTGAATAATATGCTAGTATCACGAAAAGTATCGCAGGCGTAAATGCGAAAGAAATTAGCGCAAATCCTATGTAATTTTTGAAATAAAAGTAAAAATATATACCGAGTAAGTAAGCAAAGCAGTACCATAATACGAAATTTAATCTCCGAGTTTCGAGAAATTCTATAGCGTATGATGTGTAAAATCCGTCTTCGCTAGTCGATGGTTTGACTTTGGCATTATAAGTGTTTTGCTTCTTTAAAGCGAAAAAAAAGTTTATTAGGTTTTTATTTTTCAGATACTTCTTGAACATTGAATAATTTTAGCGAATAAAAAAATTAACGTACTATTATTATAATATTAATTGACATGAAAGGATAATTTTGTTATTTCTAATTGTTATTACATGTTTTATAAGGAGTAATTGATTGGCTGTAAGAGTTAACGTAACCGCTGATAACGGCGAATATGCTATTAAAAATCTTAGAAGAAAAATGCAAAGGGAGTTAGTGTTTAGATACATGAAAATGTCTAGATTTTATGAACCTGATTCCGTTAAAAAAGTCAGAAAGTTGAAAGAATCTGAAAGGCGCAGAAGAAAAGTCTATAGAAAGAGATACGACGATTAAATCTACAAGATAGGTCTCCCATAGGTCTCCGATAAGTCCCCAAACCATTCTATAATCAGAACAGTTTCATCACCTTCATCACCTTGATCTCTAATACTAAATCTCTAGTATTATTTAATTCTTGAGATTTGGTATAATATACTAGCCTCCATTTTTAAATTACCAAACTAAATGATCAATAGACCTCTCAGGAAACTCTACTCCTAGAGGCAATTGCGCCGCCAGCCCAAGTATAGCAGAATCCTCACGTACCTCAAGTACGCTGCAGTTTTGCGCTCCGCCTGCGCCATCTACTTGCACGCCAGGAGCGAGTTTCCGAAGAGGCCTAATAATGATTGAAGCAGCGCCTAGCTGTACGCTCGTATTTATATGTGCTCAATTATGTCGCCCTAAAATTCATATGAAGAGATTAATTCTAGAGATTTGGTATTACTTGAATTATCTACAAGAACTTGTATTATGGTTAAAAAAGTATGGTTTTTATTTGAATAAAGCTAGTATTTCATTAAGAAAAGTTCTCTTTAAGTATATTTTTTTAGTCATTTTACTTGTAATCGCAAGTTCTTTGTTAATATGGAGTTGCTATTATCAGGTTTTCTTTGACGACCTTAGAGCAAAAAATAATATGATTGCAGATTTTACTAAGATGAGGATACAGCAGCGTGGAAGTTTAGAGCATATAAGCTCAGAGCATTTACAAAAAATACTTTTAGATTTGTTCTGTGACGACCTGGAGCAAGTTCATCCACCTTCGAAGCATGAATTCATATTGATTAATTCTAATTATGAATTTATTAGTTCCTCATCTTTATTACATGAAGATTATAATCGCTATATAAATAATCACCAGGTACCAAAGCTCCTAGAAAATCAAGGTTTGCTCAGCACTGATATTAAGATAAATAACATAATTTTTTCAACTTTCTTTAAAATACCTGAACGTCAAGTCACAGTGCTTATTGGCCAGAAAGATGATTTTTTTTATAAAAATTATTATAATCTCATAATAAAACCTTTGATTGCAATATTACTGCCCGAGTTAGTTCTCGTGCTAACTATGTATGTTATTATTAGTAAAATTATTGGTCCTATCTCAGAGCTTTCTGATCTCATTAAAAATATCTCTAATGGTACTCTTGACCAAAGAGTTAAAGATTATCAAGTCAAGGAGCTAGATTTACTCGCCTCTCACATAAAACAAATTCAAATATACGCTCATGAGATCACTTCCAAAAATAGAGGTCTTAAAAAAGCCCTAGATGAAAAAATAGATTTTTTAAGCAACATTAGTCATGAAATTAAAACTCCCATCACTGGATTTGCAGTATTATCTTCTGGCCTTAGGGACAGGTGGGATGCTTTTTCTGATAAACAAAAATTTGGCTATCTCAAAGACATAACAAAAAGTGCTGACAGGTTAAAAAATCTAATAGTGAACCTGCTCGATATTTCAAAATTCGATGCTGGTAAAATAATACTTTCATTTAGTACTTTTGATTTTGTTGAACTAGTAGAAGAGATGATCGATGAGTGCAAGTCTCTTTATATGAAAAATAACGATATAAAGATTAAATTTTCTAAAAATCACAAACTTTCATTCTTAGTATATGCTGACAAAGAGAAAATAAGTCAGGTTTTACGAAACTTATTTTTTAACGCGATAAAATATAGCGAAAATGAGGGTGTGATTCATGTTTCGGTCGAGAGGACTCAGAGTAACAATGATCACTATATTCTCTTTTCGATAAAAGATCAGGGAGTGGGGATACCTAACGACGAAGTGAGCACAATTTTTGAGCCCTTTAAACAAAGTTCAAGGACAAAGGATAAGACAGACGGCACTGGACTTGGTCTTGCTATATCGAAGGGCATCATCGAAATGCATAGAGGAAAAATTTGGGCAAAAAATAACAAGGACTTAGATAATTCTTTTCAAGATGGATTGCATTTTTCACGTGGAGCATGTTTTTACTTCACAATCCCATATAATAGCTACAAGACAAGTAAGCCAAAGGGTCAAGCTAAAACGGAGCGTGAGTCAGTCTTTGATCTAGAATTTTTGACAAAAGCAAATAATCGTTTTTTAATAAGGAAAAATGATGTTAATGGCAAAACACAAAATAATAACAAAAAGATAGCTGGTACTGATAAAAATGCTCAAGAGAGAGAGTTAGAGGAAATCTTAAGCCCAAAAAATATACTCATTATAGATGATGAACAGATATGTTTTCGAGCTTTAGAAATTATACTATCTGCAAATGAATCTTTTAATCTGACACATGCATTCAGTGCTGAGGAAGCTATTGAACTTATCAAAAACACTAGCGTGGAATACGACCTTATTCTGCTGGATATGATGATGCCTGCAATGAGTGGTATGGACATGCTCAGTTTGATCAAAAATTCGAATGACGAAAGAATGAAAAAAATCCCAATAATTATTCAAAGTGGGATATCGCAAAAAGAAGATATCAAAAAAGCTTTAAAGGAGGGGGCGGTGGGCTATATAGCAAAACCGTACGAAACTGCAAAAGTTTTTGCGTCCGTCCTTAAGATAATAAATTACTAAAATGGATCTCCGCGCGTAATACCAAATCCCATTTTTAAGTACTTATCGTATATAGCTCGTCGCTAAAGGCTTACACGAGAGTAGGCTTCGTGACTTGCTCCTAGTATTATTTAATTCTAGAGATTTGGTATAACATATCATGAGTGAGGATTTTTTAGTTTATGCGGAGAGGTCTCTTCGCAGAGTTTAATTTGAGGATAATAGCATCTGTCTAATAATAATCGCTCAAGTATCCTGAACAAAATAGTAGTTATTTAACTTATTTTTTGTTATAATTTGCACGCAGATTCAAATCAAAAGAAAATTTTATTGTCTATTACTAACATAAGAGTTGCATTTGATTTTAAGTGATGAGCGTGCAAGAGCAAGTATTTTCAAATACCCGTAGACTAAAGTGTAGGCTAAAGTCCACAAAAAAGCAAAATTTCAAATCAAACTTATAAAATCAAAAAGCAATATTAGACCTCCCCGCGTAACCTATAAGTAGAGTTAAGGTATTTTTTGAGAAAAAAGCGGCCTTTATACCTGAACATAGATAAATATTTAGAGGAGCGAAAAGCAATTTTTTCGGGCAAAATTACCACTCAAGGTAAAGGTTATGTGGGGAGGTCTATTTGGCAACAAAATTACCCTTTAAAGCAACTATATGCTGAAAGGTCTAATATTGAGAGCATTGAAATTACTAGAAAAAATAACACAAAATACGATATGGTCCATATAACAAAGATATTTAATACAACAAAAAAAACCTTGTTTTATTTATCGATATTCATTTCTATGATAATGCTATTGTCAGGTATTTATACACCTGAATTTGCACAAGAATCTAAACTATCATATATATATCAGCGCTTTGAGTTTGTTATTTTAACCATGATCCTAATGAGGATTTTACTGAGAGTAGCACATTTACATCAGAGAAAAAGAATTAATATGAGCGAATGGTTTATAGCCGCAGAAGAGCTTAATATTAGGGTTATATATATGCTTATGATGATTGTGCCTATTTGTAGCATTTTATCTTCGATGTATAATGGAGATGAAGTTGTACTATTAAATACGATCGTACTATCTATAACGAAGTCGAATTTGGGAATATCTGAGCTTGCGCATGAACTTTATAGTGGCTTCTCGATTCTTCTTATGATATCTCTTTTGCTAGATATAGTTGGCATAATTTACTACCATATAAATAAAAGAGACGAGCAGGAGAATTATCAATCCTAAAAAATGTTAGTAGCAACTAAGTGAGCATTCTGAATATAATTAATTCGTAACATGCAATAAACTATATACAAAATCATTCGAATTGGTATGATAAATATCAAAAAAAATTGTTCAAAAAGATGTCAATTAATCTTAAGCTACCAGAAAACATAATCCTAAAGCCAACAATTACAGTATTTGGAGTTGGTGGAGCAGGCGGCAATGCTGTAAATAATATGATCAGATCGAACTTGCAAGGAGCTAAATTCGTTGTTGCAAATACCGACGCCCAGGCCCTAGAACATTCTCTAGCAGAAAATAAATTGCAATTAGGCGCTACAACGACAAAGGGTCTTGGGGCTGGCGCCTCTCCTGAGGTTGGAGCAGCTGCTGCAAGAGAATCAGAGGATGAGATTAGAGAGGTTCTCTCAGACAGTAATATGGTATTTGTGACCGCAGGAATGGGAGGCGGTACTGGAACCGGAGCTGCGCCTATTATAGCAAAAATTGCAAGAGACATGGGTATTTTAACAGTAGGCGTTGTCACTAAACCTTTCCACTTTGAGGGAAAATATAGAATGAAGCTTGCAGAAAATGGATTAACAGAAATGCAAACAAATGTTGATACTATGATTGTAATTCCTAATCAAAATCTATTTTTGATAGCAAATGAAAAAACATCTTTTGCAGATGCTTTTAAAATGGCGGACGATGTGCTGCACTCAGGTGTAAGAGGTATTACAGACCTTATGATTATGCCGGGCCTAATAAATCTTGATTTTGCAGATATTAGAACCGTAATGAAAGAAATGGGTAAGGCGATGATGGGCACTGGAGAAGCTTCTAATACAGAAGATAGGGCAATCAGAGCAGCAGAAGCCGCAATCTCTAACCCACTGCTTGATCATCGTTCTGTGAAGGGTGCAAAGGGTGTATTAATAAATATTACTGGCGGTTCTGATATGACGTTATTTGAGGTTGATAGTGCTGCAAACAAGATTCGCGAGGAAGTTGGAGATTCAAGTTCAGCAAATATAATATTTGGATCAACTTTCAATAAAGATCTAGATGGTGTTATAAGAGTTTCTGTTGTTGCTACAGGCATTGATGCAGAAAATGTCAAATTTCAATTAAATAAAGAATCATCTTCTGAAAAGCCAATTATTAGTTCTATTGCAGCCCATGATATTCTAAACGAAGAATCACCCGCAAAGCCTGGAGACGAGAAACCGATATTATCAAAAGATGAAGATAAAATTGCTGCATTTGATAATTTTGGTGAGTTAGGTAAAGACAATATATCAACCTCATCTGAATATCCTGATCAGCCAAAAATTATATCCTCTATTGTGCCTGAGACCAAGAATCACATAAGTCAGCCAAAGTCCACAATTATGTCAAGATTATTTGGATCCTTTAAGGTTGCTCCGCATACGTCTCCAAAATACGAGGCAGTTACATCTATTGGCCCTAAAAGCGATAGAGTGGAACCTATTGAGGAATCGTCAGACCTACTTGACGTGCCAACCTTCTTAAGAAAGAAGTAGATTGGCATCCATGCATAAACTATAAATAGAGCATAGGAATTTTTTGGCAAAAAAGCAGCTTGAGTTGATCATTTATAAATTGGAATTAGTATTCTACGTACCTGGATCCCCTCCTTCGAGTGGATGACATGTTTACTGGATCCCCTCCTTCGAGTGGATGACATGTTTACTGGATCCCCTCCTTCGAGGGGGATGACATGTTTCCTGGATCCCCGTTTTCACGGGGATGACACCGCCATTGTCATTCCCACTGCAACCTTTGTCATTCCCGCGTCTTTTCTCTATCGTTCTCGCATCCTTTTTTGTCATTCCCGCGGAGGCGGGAATCTAGAATATATAATTCCTGGATCCCCGTTTTCTACGTGAGATGACATGTTTCCTGGATCCCCTCCTTTGAGGGGATGACATGTAAAACGCAAGTGGATGACAAAGTCACTGTCATTTCCGCATCCTTTTTTGTCATTCCCGCATCCTTTTTTGTCATTTCCGCATCCTTTTTTGTCATTCCCGCATCCTTTTTTGTCATTCCCGCATCCTTTTTTGTCATTCCCGCGGAGGCGGGAATCCAGAATATATAATTCCTGGATCCCCTCTTTCGAGGGGATGACATTTTCCCTGGATCCCCTCCTTCGAGGGGATGACATGTAAAACGCAAGTGGATGACAAAGTCACTGTCATTCCCGCATCCCTTTTTGTCATTCCAGAATTGTTATAAAACTATTTATTGGGTAGTTTTAAGAATAAGTTTTTGCTTAGGCGTTTAATTTTATCGGTATCTATCTTAATGTTAGAACTAAAGTAATTAAGCATTGTGTCAAACGCACTAATATCCTCTTTGGCAAAATTTGACCAAATAATCTTGTAGTTATTTGAATTTACTAGAGAGACCCTCAATATAGATCTTTCGGCCCAGTTATCACTTTTTGAGTCTGCATCAAATAATACTCCTGCTGCAATTGAAAGTGCGTTTGATTGGGATGAGCGATACCAATGATAATACTCTGAATATACCAATACATCAGCTGAAGAAAAAAAAGAAAACTGAGGCGCGTCTAAGCAATCTTCGATTGCAAATGCCGTTTTTTCGTCTAGAAGTTCCTTTTTATACAAATGCTGTATATGCGGCAGGTATGACTCCTCTAAAAGATCTATATATTTAGAGATGTTAGCGTCGTGAATTTCTCTTCTTGTCAGAACGTATGGCTTGTAACCCTTTAGTTTTAGAGTGTCAGTTATTTCTTCTGTCAATATTTGCTCCACTTGAGTCTCGTAATTATAGTTCCTCTCGCTTGAGGAGATCCCTACTTTACGTATCTCAATAAGAGAAGGCAATATCACTAGCCTCTTTGATTTGTTGAGTGCTGACTCAAACTCAGGATTACTCCTTATTGTAGTATAACTCGCGCAAGACGTCATTATAACGCTTGCTATAAAAATGACCGCAATGAAGAATAGTTTTTTAGCTTGGTGCATAACTCGCTATAACTATAGATTGTTCGGTATTATTCTGACTCTATTTTCAGATATCACTATCAGGACTTTTTGCCCCTCTAAAATAGGCGATTCTTTTTTGTTTTCAGATTGTACAATAGTGATCATACCTGATGCTTTAACAGCAGCGATCGATTTTCTCATCAAAGATGAGCCGTCGTAATATTTATTATTTAGTTTGGTAGTGTCGACTTTTACTATATACTCAATTCCTTTTGAGGTACCAAGTGCACCTTCTATTACATTGCCAGCTATGCCTCCTAAAATTGCAGCTCCAATAACAGGAGCAGTTTTAGCTCGCGAGCTGCGAGCAGCTGAAGCACCGCCAGCTATTGCACCAACAGCAGTACCTGCTGTGTTATCATACGCGCTATCGTGCTCTTTAATTTGCACAGAACGCGTTGCAAGTACTACACCTGGCAAAACTATGTTTACAGTAGAACTACTTGTATAAGTAGAGTGCGACAAATCTCTCGCGCACGCGGATAAGAGAATAAATGTTAAGAAAAGCGATAGTTTAGAGGAAATATACTTTACCTTCGAAGGTTTAAATTTTGATTTCATATTTTTCATTTACGATAGTTTGATTTATATTTATATTAGGTTTAAATAGTGAACTTTATCACACCTTGTTATAGCAAATTTATCATACTGTTTCTTTAAACGTATGCAAGAAGATATTTTAATTGTTGCGCAGTGGTAAATTGCGTTTTTTCTAAATTTGATAGAGTCTCAATTATAAATTAATGTAAAAAGCAAAATAAAATAAAGCGAAAATATATTAGAATGACATCAAAAAAAGTTATATTTATGGGAACTCCGGAGTTTGCGGTCCCAGCACTTGAGTCTATTATAAGTTCAAACCACAAGGTAGTTGCAATATATACTCAGGAGCCGAGGCCCTTTGGTAGGGGGATGGAGATCAAGCTTTCTCCAGTGCATGAAGTTGCTATTAAGTATAATATAGAAGTTTTTACACCAAAAACCTTGCGTAATAGCTCTGAAATAGATTGTATAAATAATATAGATGCTGATGTAATAGTTGTGTGTGCTTTTGGATTTATTATACCTGCCGAAATACTCACTTCTAAGAGATATGGATGTATTAATATTCACCCATCAAGACTTCCGCGTGCAAGAGGCGCAAGTCCTTTGCAATATACAATTTTAGAGGGCGATACTGAGTCTAGTGTTTGTATTATCCAAATGGATGAAGGAATTGACACAGGTCCTGTAATTATGCGGCAGGATTTTTTACTACCTAGTAAACCAAAGTTAAGATGGCTTCGTGAATATACGGCTAAACTAGGAGCAGAAATGGTTGTAGATACGCTATATAAAATACCAAATGTAGATTTTAACGAGCAAAATAATATCGGCGCAACATATGCTCACAAGCTCAAAAAAGAAAATGCGTATATAAACTTCGATCATGATGCAATATATTTAGATCGCAAGATCAGAGCGTATGGAGAATGGCCTGTTTGTAGGATCAAATCCAAAATAGGAGATATAAAAATTTTAGACGCAGAAGCTTTACTAATTAGTCATAACAATCGACCAGGTACAATTATTGAAAAATTCGCTAAAGAAGAATTGGTGTTTGCATGTAGTTTGAACGGACTTAAAGTCAATTTATTACAAATACCAAGCAAAAAGCCTATGTCTGGTAGGGATTTTTTAAACGGATATTCTGATCTAATGCTAAATCTTGGGGCCGAATTTTTGGGGAATTAAATAACACCTAGAACGTTTGCAATTTCAATCATGTCAGTTAAGTCCGGTTTGCAAAATAACACCGCATCAGCGCCGGCCCCTAAAGAAAGAATTGCTCTATCGCCATATGATCCTGATAGGGTATTCATTTCTATCGCATCAGTAACGAGATAATCAATGCCTATTTCTTCTTTAATAAATTTGATCACCTCCTCAGAGAATGTTGCGCAGTGCTCACTATCTAGTGCGGTGAATATTATATGCGCATTCATTCCGTAAACTTTGTATCCATGCTGCTTGCTGAATGTCACTAGCTCTCTAAAGACTTTGAAATCCGTTGCATCTAACTCTTCTTTTGACGCATCAACAATAGGTAACTCGAAGTGACTATCAAGTTTTGCGCGCCCGTGCCCTGGCGCATGTTTTATCACAGGGCATATACCAGCGTCATTATGAGCCCTGATTACCTGTTTGCAAAAGGCGATTACAACATCAGGGTCAGATCCAAAGCTTCTATCTCCTATCACATTGCTTGAATCTTGAAATATTAGATCAGCAACTGGAGTAAAATTCATAGTAAATCCCAAAGATTTGAGTGTCGTCGCCATTTCTAAGTTACTTTTATAGCATTCATCCAAAGCATAATCTATTCCGTGCGTTTCAATCAAGCTCGGGAAAAATGCTGGCGCAGGATATTTTTTTTCAAGCGGATAGTTTAATCCCTAACTTCCTAATGGTTTACGTAACAGATAGATTGAGAGTTGTAAGGAGCCTAGATGTCTTGGAATTAATTTCCGCTGTTACCCACTTGTCACCAATTTTGATTTTGCTTACTCTGGCTAGGCGTAATAACAGATCTGACGGAGTAATATGGGCTAATAATTTTGCCTCTTTTAAACGAGCATATAATTCATAATATAAAACTGTTGCTACATGATTTATCAGTAACCAGCCCTCTAAACTCTCCTGAGATTGCATGTAGGTCCGATCTGCTTCGATGGTGTTTTTGAACACATCAAACATTGTTTCTACTTCCATTCTAGTTTTGTATTTTATATAAATCTCCTCTGGTCCTACGCCATCTATATTAGTTACTAATAAAATACTTCCAAAACTGAGCTCTTTCTGTCTAAATGACTTCATATCGTAACCTTCGTAGCCATCTTGGATGCGCCTTAGATAATCCCTCTCTTCTTCTGCCCTAAGCTTTGAGTCAACAAACATCATACATTTCTGTCCTTCTTGTACGTAGCTATAGTAAAAAATCGAACGTTTTTGAAAGAAGAAATGACCATCAAATGCGTCTTGATATCTACGGGATTCTAATCGAGTTGTATCCATAAAACGACTATTACGACGTAGAGGCAAAATATAATCTAAACCTACCTCTTCCAGCCATTGGATATTTGCTTCTGATGCAAGGCCTTTATCACCAATTAAAACAGATTTTTCTAGTCCCGCCTCCTCTATTGTTAGCTTCAGAGCCTTTAGACCGCTTATGTTGCCTGGAATTAATCTGAAATACACGGGCTTTTTTTGATCTACAGCAAATAAATAAAAGAGGTTTACTTGAGGCTCGTAATCACCAACTGAATTATAGCCTTGATAGTTCATTCCTAAATTTTTTGATTGGGAAATAATGTGCGTAGTATCAAATGCTATATGTGATGCACCTGAGCTAAGTTGTTTCATAAATTTGACAACAGACTCTCGATCGCTACCAATTTTTTTGAGTAATTCTGTCATGTGATTTTTGTTCAAATTAAGTCCCGGTAGTTGCTCGCTAAGAAAGGATTCTAAGTAATAGAACTCCATATTTTTCAATGGCGACTGATAAAGCAATCGCTGCATTGCCAAGGTGAAGATGACGCTTGCATCTAAAGGGAAATATTTTCTTAGTCCAGATAATATGTCAGAGCCAACAGAAAGGAGCGCTGAAGTTGCACCAAATTCTTTTGAAGAAGTTGGTCGCGCTTTGAGGTCTATTGATGATGTAGAGGTTTCTACCTTTTTTGAGGTGGTAGATCCTTTCGGAGTAAGGCCATTTTGTTCTGTTATTGCACCGATCATACCGAGGGTAATCTTTTTAGTAACCTTGCGTTCTTTATCCCATTTAGACGTTACAGAATAAAGATAATATCGTCCATTTATTCTGCGTAGCTCCGTGCCTTTAGTTCTGAATTTTAAAGCCCATTCTGGATGTGGTATTTTTGGTGTTTTCATATGTATCTCGTTGTTACGTAAACATAATATTATACGTAACAACGAGATGCAATAAAAAAACGCCCATTAAGGCGTATTTAAGGATATTTATTGTAACTGTGACCTATTTATTCAAGGAAGTTAGGGTTTAATCTCTGAACTCTACCACCTTCTTGATCTATTGCTATTATAACATCACTTCCTGCTATTTTCTTTAGAGATTCGATAAGAGTTTTCAGCTGATCTAAAGTTTGAATATTCCGCTTAAAAATTACAAACCCCAAAGGTTTTTCTTTTTCAAAAAAATTCTTTTCTTGGTTTGAGAGTTCGTATCCTAAAATCCCAAATAGTACTGGTTTCATTGGTGTTTTACTTCTAAGTTGTTGAATTTTGAGTGATTACTGTCGTAATATAGCATAATATTGCCTATAGGTCCATTTCTATGTTTAGCGATCAAAATTTCTGCTTGATTATGGACTCTATTAAGCTTATCAAGCCAAATAGCATGCTTGTCTGTGCCTGCCTCTGGCTCTTTTCTCGATAGATAATATTCTTCTCTGTAAATGAACATTACTATATCGGCATCTTGCTCAATCGCACCTGATTCACGTAGGTCAGAAAGCATAGGTCTTTTATCGTCTCTGGTTTCTACCGCTCTTGAAAGCTGTGATAATACAATAATTGGTATACTTAGTTCTTTTGCTAGTGCCTTAAGTGACATTGTGATCTCGGATACTTCAAGAACTCTATTTTCTTTTTTCGAGTTCGTAGTAATAAGCTGCAAATAGTCAACGAATAATATAGATAAATTATGCTTTCGTTTTAATCTTCTTGCTCTTGTTCTTAGTGCAGATATAGAAAGCATTCCTGTATCATCAATAAAGAAAGGTAGATCAGATAAAGTGCTAGCTGCTTCCTGAAGTCTATTATAACTTGCTTCATTTATTTTTCCTGACCTCAGACTTGATGCATCGATGTTAGATTCCATTGCAAGAAGCCTTGTTGATAATTGTTCAGATGACATCTCAAGAGAAAAAAACCCGACTACTCCATTCTCTGTTTGTTTCTTTTTCTTCTGATGTAGGAACCTTGCTGAATTTATTGCAAGGTTTAAAGCAAAAGCTGTTTTGCCCATCGATGGCCTTCCTGCCAAAATAATCAAATCGGAATCGTGAAAGCCAAATAGTTTGTTATCTAGATCAGTGTAACCTGATGTTATGCCTGTTAAATGAGAGTCTGATTGCATAGCTCTATTTATAGATACTAAAGACTCTTTTATAGAGCTTGAGGCCTTTTCAAATCCCCCATTAGCAACACCTTCTGTTGCGAGAGAAAATAATTTAATCTCAGCCATTTCTAGGAGATTACTTGAATTTACATCAATATTAGATTCATTTGTTTCTTTGACTATTTCTTCGCAAAGGAATATCAAACTTCTTTTTATGGCTAGGTCATAAATTAGTTTAGCATGGTCATAATAGTTCATAACAGCAATTGCGCCGCTCATGAGTCTGACTAAATATTCTCTTCCCCCAATCTCTACATATGTTTGATTTTTTGCAAGCATAGCGTTTATGGATGTTATGGTTGCAGACATGTTTTTATCTATCAATGTAGAGACAGTCTCGTAGATTTTTTGATGCAGAGGTTCGTAGAAATGTTCGTATTTAAGAAATTCCGCAACCTGGTTATATATTTCATTATTAGATAATATACTACCCAGTAAAAGCTGTTCGGATTCTATGTTAAATTGTTCTACTGGTACAATAACTTGCTTATTTTTCATGTAAGGTATAAAATTCGTTTATATATGAAGCATAAAATATAGTCTTTTAGGTTGGATTAGATACTAGGCGCGAGGAGAGAAGCCTATGAGTATTATGTGAGCGACGAGTCAACAACGTAGCTAATTCAACATAAAAGACTATAATACTAAATCCCATTTTTAAATACTTGCTTCTAGCTCGTCGCTAAAGGCTTACACGAGAGTAGGCTTCGTTACTTGCTCCTAGTATTATTTAATTCTAGAGATTTGGTGTAAGATAATGCCAAATTTCATTTATAAATGGGAATTGGCATTATATACGCTAAAGTATGAGCCCTGCTATCCTAAAATTTATACGCTTAAGCTTTAATCCTAGAGATTTAGTATAATACAACAAAATGTGTGATTTAATTTAGCCATTTATTTTTGAGCAATTCTATTTGGCCATTCTTTTTAAGAGTTTCTAAGGCTCTGTTTATTTGTACAGTGAGTTCAGAATTTTTTGGTAGAGCGATTGCAAATTCACTATTATGACTTTCAAGGACGAAATAATCAAGCTCATCAGAAGTCTTACAGAATCTTTGAGATTGAATTTTTTCCATTACTACTAGGTCGATATTTTTTGCTAGTAGTTCTGTAATTAACGTTAAGTTGCTTGGCAGCGATCTTACTTTAGCATTCGAAGCCTTTGATGCAAGTTCAGTTGCTATAGTTTCCCAAATTGAACCAAATTGAGCTCCGATGATTTTATCGTTTAAAGCGCTGTTTGCATCTAGTTTATCACTTTTGTGAAAAATAATAGCTATCTCGGTTTTTGCATATATACTCGAGAAATCTACATTTTTTGTTCTTGCGTCGTTAACAGTGAGAGCTGCGATCGCTGCATCAATATTATTTGTCAGAAGTAAAGGTAATAGGCCTGCAAAATCAACGTTTTGGATTATAGGTTCTTTTCCTAGTTCTTTTGCAATCATAAAGGCCAGATCGATGTCAAACCCAACAACCTGCCCATTATCAATAAATTCATAAGGAGGGTTATCTGCGGAAGTACCAAAAATGATCTTATTGTCATGAGGCCTTAAGTTATTGTTATTTATGTAATTATAAAATACAAAGCATGAAACAATGCCGAGAAGAGCTATTAATAATTTTTTGTAAAAAGTCATTTATCTCCTAGAAGAATACGGTTAATATAGCATGGTTTGTGAGTCCGATCAAAACTTCGCATGCAATTAAGATTATGATTATAATCTCAAGTCTTGTAGAATGCTTATAGTTAAGCTCGTTTGATAATATAAGGTATAATTCATGAATATTATCAAGCCTTTTGTTCAAAATATTTTGTCTTAGTACTATTTCCATAAATTCAGCTGTCATAAGGTACAAAGGCTCGTACTTAGGTTTACGCCAAAAAAACTCAGGCGTATCTAGTATATCACTATGTAGGTTAATTGAATAGCGTTCATTGAACAACATACCAATATTTTGAGAAATCTCTCTTTTGGTTAGTGATACGGTGCCTTTTTTTGCAAGTTCCTGCTGTATTGGGGCTGTTGTTTTTAATAAATTACTTACAGAGTCTTCAAGGACGTTGAGTTTAACTGATTGAGCAAGCGCGTGCGAAATAGAGAGCTTTAAGAAAACAGTATCCTTATGCAAAACAATAACATTAGCCTCTTCGTCTATATATGTTTTTTCAGATGATTCGTCTATTCTGTAATATATTAGATCGAAAGCATTATCTGCCAATTTTTCATCAGTAAATTTGGCGCATTCGTTTAACAAGGATTTTTCTTCATCTTGATTTGCCCCCCAAATAATGATAGAACCAAAGCTAAAGCAGAATATATCAGACATAATCCCGGAGGCTACCTCAAGCCTTACATGAAGTTCTTGATCGTAGAATCTAACCTCTTTAGCCGGTATTTGTTTAGCTAACTTTTTTAAGTCAATTGTTTTGGCGATGCAATATGACGAGACGCATTTCATGATTATATTTTTTTGAGAACTACTTTAATCTACCAAGGGCAACAAAGTCAAGGGGAAGTAGTACTTAAAAAAGAATTTGTTATGAAACTTGGCCGAGTAATTATTCTATTTTGTATTTACTTGATGCAAGTATATCTTGCAGCGATGATCTTATCTCGTTGCCAAGGCTTGTACTGAAGCTTTGAGATACTATGTTTAGTTTTTTCTTTATCCATGACTCTTTAGGTGATACATACTCGATTTTAGCATTTTTGCCAAAACGCTTTTTTATAAATGAATACATATCATCAATCCCATCAATCAGTCCATATTCACTTGCAACTTCACCGCTCCAAAATTCTCCATTAAATAATAGGTCATCTGATTTTGTTAGCCTTCCACCCCTACGACTCTTTATATAATCTATGAAATGATTATGTATTTCTCTTTGTAAGCTTGTTATTATTTTTATGTCATCTTTTTTGGCTGGTAAAAATGGATCTAGGATAGATTTATTTTTGCCTGAGGTGTAAACTCTTCTTTCAATGCCAATTTTCGATATTGCATCAGTAAGTCCAAATCCAGTGCTTATAACTCCTATGCTACCAACAATCGAGCTTTTAGAGCCGTAAATTTCGTGACCTGCGCATGCAAGCCAGTATCCGCCAGAAGCTGCAACATCTTCGATAAAACAGTAAACAGGTATATCTTTCTCTTTGGAAAGATTGATGATTCTAGATGCTATAAGCTCGGATTGAACTGGAGACCCGCCTGGAGAATTAATCACAAGTATTACAGCGCTTAATTTGCTCAAGCTAAATGCCTTCTCAATTAGTTTATTAGTATTTTCTAGATTAAGACCTTTGGATCCAAAAACCGAGGCTTTACCTATCGGACCGTTAAGCCTTAGTACAGCTACTTTCTTTTTTGTTGAATTAAATATTTCAAAAAAAGACTTTGCAATATACTCAAATATATTCATCGTTTTTTGATTTTGTATAGTCACTGATACAGCTGACATATTGCTAGATTTTTTTTTCATTCTGTTAGGTTTTTTGCTTTTTTTTTATTTAGTGTCTACTTCAGATTGAGATGTTTCCTCTGCGACTGGTTTTTCTGCTGCTTTGTTTAATACATGATTCTCTGCAGCAGGAATTTTTATAGTTTGATTTAACGAAATTTCCTTGGAGGTATTTCTTGGCAGGGAAAAGTCCCCTCCCATATGGTCAATTATTAATTGTCTCATATCGTCCCTATTCCAATTTATTGCGCCATCAACCCTAATTTTCACTCGCCCGCTAGAATCTATAAAAAATGTTGTTGGTAAACCAGAAAGACCCATCGAATTGAAAAGTAGATTACTATTATCGTGAAAAATTTCAAGAGATCTTACTTCATTATCGCTAAAAAAACTTTTTATAGAGGCCACCCCACCAAAGTCTTCGGATATGGCTATTATAGCTACAGGTAACTTAGAGAAGTCTCGCTTTAATGTGTCTAAAGTCGGTATTTCTTTTGCGCAAGGTGCGCACCAGCTGGCCCAAAAAGTTAAGATTAGAGGCATTCCGTCGTATTTGTCTAGGTATAACTTTGCTCCATCTATATCAAAAAATGGGACGTCATATGGCACCTGTAAGTCTTTTAATGGTTTTTTGATTTTTAAGTGAGATGAAAATGGCTTATTTATGTCATTCGAATCAGATGCATTAATATAAATGCCACTATAGATTATACAAATAACGATTATCGCCCAAACTGATGTTTTGGTTTTTTTTTGCATAAAAGTCTTATATTTTAGAATCTTTATACTATACTCGTACTACAAAAAAAACTAAATAATATGCCATTTAATAGAATAATCTTTATTTTAATTTTGCTACTTGTGTCATCTTGTGGTCTAAAACGTGATTTGCAATACCATCAAGTATGTGAAGATCAACAAAGTGTAGGGTCTCCTTAGGTTATGGGTAGTACAATCGATAGTCCTATTAGTTATGAATAAAATAATTTCACGTAAAAATACTGTTAAAATGGCGCAAGTATGTCAAGTACCTGAGAGCCGACTCTTGGTTGCTGCACATCGCTTATCATGCCCCTACCTCCGTATGAAATTCTTGCTTCTGCTATCTGATCTGAGCTGACTGAATTTTCAGAGCTTATGTCTCTTGGTCTTATAATGCCAGATACTTTGATCTCTCTTAATTCGTGGTTTACCCTAATTTCTTGCTTTCCTTGGATTACTAGATTGCCATTTTTTAATATCTGAGTTACTACTGCCGCCATAACAGTTTGTATAGCTTCTTTTCTTGAAATACCTCCTGTGCCAGCATGATTTTTGCTAGAATTTGCAGAAACTAAGTTTGATGCATCGCCAGTGTCTGATAAAACCTTAGCAAGAGCCTTTTGTTTGCCAAACAATGATGGAACGGCTAGAGACTCTGTGGCGGCTCTTGAGTTTTTGCTACTATTATCTAGCTGGGCGCTGTCACTTATTTTCACGACAACCTTAACTATATCTCCCACTTTCCAAGCTCTATTATCTCTAAAAAAAGATGTTGAGCCAGGTTGCCATAATGAATTTGTGCGTTTTTTTCTATCTTCGTACGCTGCAGCTATTACCTTTGGATCTTCGTCGTCAGCGGCTAAATGTGGTACTTCGATTTTATCTAGATCAGGAGCCTTACCTACTCTCTTTAATTTTTCAAAAGAATCCGTGCATGAAAGTAACAAAAAAGAAAAAAGCAAAATACATATAATTGTTAGTATATGCTCTATATTTCTTGCTGAAAATATTTTATTTTTCATCAGAGGTGCTCACTCTTACATTATTTTTATTTATTATTTCTCCAAATACAATAATGCCTGTTTTTTCATTTTTGACTCGTATTTTGTCATTGATTGCGCCAGATGACAATGCAATTCCAAGCGTTTTAAGTTCTATGCCAGGCGCGGAGTAAACTAATGTTACTGGGTCATTTTCTTTTATAACGGTAGGATTTTTTAAATCAGATAATTTAATAACCTGGCCAATAGAGATATTAGTTTTGGCCTCCATGCCATAAATACTTGAAGGGTTAACTATCATCTCATCTTCCGATTTTATTTTTTTGACTTTTAACATACTGCAATCTTCTGGACCAATTTCTTTGCCATATTTTATAGATCTTTTCGCTATAACAATCTGGTAAAATCTTTCAAATTTACCAAACAATTCTATTGTTTGGTTATTTTGCATCAGACTTACAACTTTAAAGCTTTTTGTTTCGGGTGAAAAAAAACTCAAAGTAAGAGATTTGATGTCATTTTCTTGTTCTATGATTTTTGTGAGTTTGGCATTTGATTCAAATTTTATGTTTAAGCTTGTATTTTCACCTAGTTTTTCCAGAATCAATTCACGCACTGTTCTTTCAAAGTAACCAGCTCTAGAGTATGAAGTGAAAAATACAAGAGCAATAAAGGCCATTTGTTTTATAGCGACAATTATATATTTTTTTGTCCGAAAAGTTAGCATATGCATAAGTTATTCTAAAGCCTTCTTTTTTTGGCAATTAATTATTAGGAATAGGAATTATAAATTCAAGAGGTCTATTATAATTCCCACGCTTCAAAAATTTCTTTTGTATTTATGATGTTAGGTTATGGATATTCACTTGCTATTATATCTAAATATAATTTAATGATTACTTGGAATTAAAAAGCTTTTCAATGACGAAACTCAATCCTCTAATTTTTTCCGTTATGCATATTAGATGGAATAGTTTAATCTATCAATTAAATAATCTGAATCATTATTTATTTAATTCCTTTTGCATTTCTTCAGATACTCTTAGCATTCTTGCGCAAAGCTCGTATGCCCTTTGGGCTGCCATAAAGCTCGCAAATTCCTTTGTTGCTTCAACATTTGAGAGCTCGACTGCATATTGTTCTAGCTCGCCAAATCCTAGGTCACCTGGATTACCCTCCACAGCCTCTCCAGAAGCTTCGGACTCTGTATAATAGCTCTTGGTTTGCGGAATCAAACCCTGCTCATTTGTAAAAGTATAAAGCCTTAGCTGACCTATTACTACATCATCTCCTGCATTGTTTGTGGCAGTTACTTGTCCTTGTGCCGATATTTTTACGTTTTGCGACTGAACATCTTGCGGTAAGGTTATGTCATCTACGAGAGTGTATCCCTCTGTTGTAACTATTTGACCTTGGTTGTTTAATTTAAATGCCCCGGCCCTAGTGAAACCTCTTACATTATTCGGTAAATTAATAGCAAAATACCCGCTACCAGATATGTATACGTTAAGAGGGTCGCCAGTTGGCTTTCGAGTACCTTGCGCGAGATTTCTATATGTGCCAGTTACTTGGACTCCTGTTCCATAGTAAGTGCTTACTGGCTTTTCTCCTGCAATCGCACTTGAACCTGCTTTAGATTCAACTCTATATGCAGTATCTTTGGTTTCGGTTTCTATAGCTTTATATGCAAGTGAGTTTAGATTTGCAAGGTTATTAGCCCTATTTGAAATGTCTGCCATTGAAGCAAGCATTCCAGATGCTGCTGTATAAGATATAGAATCTGCCATTAAAGTATTTTTTTTGGTTTAAATCTAATGCTCACCATAACAAACTAATGACAAGCGTCATCAGTATCATTCGGCAAATATAATAATGCAAACTTTTATTGGCTGGTATTTAATAATACTATGTTTATGTTGTATACAAGCTATATATTCTTGTCTTGTAGTGTTTTTCAAAACGCTCATACCAAACACTAATACTAAATCCCATTTTTTAAATACTTGCTTCTATAGTCTTTTAGGTTGGATTAGATACTAGGCGCGAGGAGAGAAGCCTATGAGTATTAGGTGAGCGACGAGTCAACAACGTAGCTAATTCAACATAAAAGACTATAGTATTATTTAATTCTAGAGATTTGGTATAATTCGTTTGTATGTTTCGAGTCTGAAAAATTGCACTTGGCAAAATTAAATTCTCGTGTACAATAGGTATTGTAGGCTGCTTGGTGCGTTTGGATATGTATTTCCTAGGACTACAATCTTTTAATGGGGAGGGGTCCCTGTCTGGAGCCGAGGCACAGATACACCCGTTCGAGCCTAAGCATAACTGTCTTGTGAGGGTCTTAATCCGACGGCCAGAGCGGTCTATAGCACTTGTGTATCAAACAGTAATTTGTTTGAATAAGTGCTATATTACTCCAAATCCCATTTTAAGCCCCGTTCTTTCTTGCGCGTAGCGCAAAGATTATACATTAGCTTGGGCGCTTGCTGTTGGCAATATTTAATTCTTGAGATTGAGCATCAGTGTGCATCAGCCCCACATATTTGAAACTTTAATATCTACCTTAAGGCCAGGGTCAAAAATTACGGCATTTTCCATAGTCTTCCTTATAAGCGGAACGAGTAAACCTACTTCTTCGTCCTCAGCCTCAAAGATCAACTCATCATGCACCTGTAGAATCATTTTTGCTTTAATATTTTGCATGGAAAAAATTTTGTCAATCTGAATCATTGCAATTTTAATTATATCCGCCGCGTAGCCTTGAATAGGTGCATTAATAGCTGCTCTTTCTGCAAAACCTCTTTCAGAAGGTTTGTTGCTATTAATAAGAGGTACGTAGCATTTTCTACCTAATTTGTTCAGTACATATCCATGGTTTCTAGCGAAGCTTCTTTCTCGTGCCATGTAATTGGTTATGCCAGGGTATGTTGCAAAATATTTATCTATATACTTCATAGCCTCATATTTCGAGATGGATAATTGTTTTGCAAGTCCAAAGCTGCTGATTCCATAAATAATACCAAAATTTATTGCTTTGGCTTTTCTTCGCATTTCTGATGTTACATCTTCTACTCGTACATCAAAAATTTGACTTGCAGTTTTTTTGTGAATATCAATATTCTCGGCAAAAGCCTTTTTTAATTCATTAATATTTGCTATTTCAGCAACTATTCTGAGCTCTATTTGCGAGTAATCAGCGCATATTAGTTTATACCCTTTTGACGCTATAATTGCGCTTCTAATTTTTTCGCCTTCTTTAGTGCGTACAGGAATATTCTGCAAATTTGGATCTTGTGAGCTTAGTCTTCCTGTTGCGGTTGTTGTTTGGTTTAACGTAGTATGAATCCTACCGGTAGTATTATTCACCATTTTTGGCAGAGCATCTGCGTAAGTATTTTTTAATTTTGCAAACTGCCTGTATTTGAGGAGTAGGTCGGCTATTTCATAACCCTTAGAAGCAAGAGAATCTAGAACTTCTGCGCTAGTAGAAGGGTTTTTAGTTTTGTAGGTTATTCCCTCGACTGGAAGTTTTAATTCTGTAAATAGAATTTCACCTAATTGCTTTGGGGATAATATATTAAAGGGTCTTTTGGATATAGCGTAAATTTTTTCTGATAAGATTTCAAGCGTGTCCCCAAATTCCTTAGAGATACTTAAGAGCTTTTGAGTATCTATTAGAACGCCAGTCTTTTCAATCTTATTAAGTATTTTTGCGATGGGAAGCTCTATTGAAATATATAAATCCAGCAGATTTGCTTCATATAGCTCTTGCTTTAAAAATTTAGATAATTTTTGCAAGTGAGTAGCTATCGCGAAAGGATCATTTGCTTCTATATCTGTATATTTTATAAATAAATTCTGCAGATCAGATTTTTGCAACCCTGACGATAATAAATAATGCATAATATTTATGTCATCATAAGAATTTATTTCATCATATATTAAAAATATCTCTCTAATGTCATAAACTATCTTTAGTATGGAATCGTCTCGCAGAATTGAACTTAAAGAATTTTTATCAGTGATTTTAGAGACTAGCTGATTATTTTCGGGTCCATACGATATATATATTTCATTATTATGAGGTAAAATTGAGCAAAACCCATATTTTTTGGTTAGTTCTTCTATCTCTTCTATATTCTCGATCGCTATATTCGCATCTACGTTGTCATAATTACCAGAAGTTGCGGTGGTTTCAGAAGATAGATTTTGAAGATCTACGTTAGGTGCGTAAGCTGAAATTTTTTTTGCTCTCTCTATTAAAGACCTGAAGCCATATTTTTGCATAAATTGCGTCAAATTAGAATGAGCGGGTTTTTGCCACTTTAATGAATCTATCTCAATATCAATGGGCACAGAGTCGATAAGGGTTACAAGCTCATAGGATAATTTTGCTTTTTCTATATTTTCCTCAAGAATCCTTTTTTGTCTTTCTGATGTAATTAAGTGAGAATTATTTAAAACTGCATCAAAACTTCCAAATTTATTAATTAAATCAGCCGCTGTTTTGGGTCCAAACCCAGGTACGCCGGGAATATTATCAGAGGCGTCGCCCATTAGAGCTAGAACATCTCTGATTTGGTTTGGGGCTACTCCGAATTTAGTCTTTATATCCTCTTCATTTATAAGTTTAGATTTTATTGGATCGAATATTTTTATATAATCATCCATGAGCTGTGCAAGATCCTTATCAGCGGAGACTATTATTACATCTTCTTCTAATTTTTTTGCTATAGTTGCAATTGTGGAAATTACATCATCTGCCTCAAATCCATGCACCTCGATTGTTTTTATGTTGAACGCTTCTGCAACCTCTCTTGTTATTGGGAATTGGGAAATAAGGTCAGCTGGTGCAGGAGGCCGGTTTGACTTATATTCTGGATAAATTTTGTGTCTAAAAGTAGGTTTTCCTGTGTCAAAGATCGCAACTACATGAGTTGGGTTTTGTTCGTTTAATAACTTAATTAACATAGAAGTAAACCCATATATAGCACCAACATGAGCGCCTTCTTGTGATGTAAGTTTTGGCTGTACATGGTATGCTCTATATATGAAGCCGTATGTGTCTATGATAATTATTTTTTTCATTTATAATATTAATTTGATTTGGTATCACTGATCTCAAATTTTAAACTCTATATAACTCGCATCTATTTCAGGTTGAAAATCAATTATCTGACTATAATTTTTAAGCAAAATATAGATATATAAATGTATGTCAGCAATAGTCAGATTTTCATTAACAAATTTTGTTGCATTTTCTGCTATAATTTTCGCCTCCTGATCATGAGATTTTATCCAGTGTATTTTTTCTATTAAATCCGATAAGTCGCTCTTTACAGGTACATAATGTATCATGGGTTTTACAAAATTATAGAACCACTGCATATCTTCAGTTTCCTGCTTAAGTACTACAGAATTTGATAATAATCGCCATAGAAAGCCCGGGTATGTAGAGCTATTCCCGTCTATGTTTATTTGTATTTTATATGACAAATGAGCAAGTTTATTAGCGCTAGGAGCAAGTGCAAATTTTGTAGCAATATAATTTTTCGTTGCTTCATTCATATGCACGAAATTTACAAATTTAGCGTCAAGTAACTCCTGATATTGTTCTGAAATTTCTACTAACTTAAATCTTGGAAATTTACTGTAATTTTCGATGGTAATTTCAGGGTCCGAGTCATCGCTCCCATCAATCCATCCTGTTGTTGATCCTCTCCAAAAAGCTTTATCTATTTTACTATCCCATGGGATTTCATTGTTTATTTTACGTATTTCATCAGATAGTTTTGAGTCCATGAGAGTGAGTGCATCTGGAATTAATATTTTATTTGCTCTTAGATTTTTGTTGATTGCAAAAGCAAAAATTGGAGCTGAAGTTTCTGGATATTTTTGCTTAAAACTATCTTTGGTGCATATGAAAAAATCAACATCAGGAAATTTTACATATTTTCCTGCTTTGAGTATCGCGCTAAATATATAGTCATACCTATCGTCATAACCCTTGTTTTGATAATATATTTTATAATATATTTTGTTATTAATAATTTTTACTCTTGCTATACCGCCTATCTTATTGTTTATTATATATTGTTCAGTGAATTTATATGAGTCCAATTTTATTGGTTTAGAAGTAGTAATAAACGAAAAATCATCATTTATTTGATCAGTAAACCAATTTGGGATCTTTTTTTTAAGTGCGAATTTTAAATCATCTTCATGCATTGCCTCCCAGCTTTCTTCTATTGCTTTTTGAGCCTTCTTTTTGAAAAAGAATTTCTCTATCTTGTTTTTGATTTTGGTGTATAATTTTTCAGTACTGTAAATAAAATGCTCGTAACTTCCTTGCGTAAAACCTATTTGATTCCAGTTTGCCAGAAAGAGAATCGTTGAAATAGTGATTATTAATATTAGTGTATATCTTATCATCATGTTTTTTGAATAATACCAAATCCCATTTTCAACTAATGCAGTTTGATTTGTCTATAACTTCATGCCAAATTTAGAGGCAATAAACTTATATATCTAATTTACTCTGGGAAATGGAATAATAGAGATTCTGCGAGCCCTGCATCATCCTATGGTTTAAATTGTACATTAGTATATAATTATCGGAAAGTTTCGTAAAAAGCAACTGCAGAAGCGCATGATACATTTAGACTTTCCATTTCAGGGTTTATGTTAATTCTTGCTATTATATCGCATTTCTCCTTAGTGAGGCGCCTTAATCCTGAACCTTCTGATCCAAGGGCAATACATATTTTTCCAGAAAGCATATTTTTATTTAGTATATCTTTACCTGAGCCGTCTAGGCCTATGACCCAATAGCCCATTTTTTTTAAATTATCTATACAAGTTGCAATATTTGAAACACGATATAATTTTACCATTTCAAGGCTGCCGGAAGCTGCTTTTGCAAGTGCTCCTGACTCTTCGGGAGAGTGATTTGATTGAATAATAGCTCCTGCAAAATTAAAACACGCTGCATTTCTGATTATAGCACCTAGATTATGAGGATCAGAAATCTGGTCAAGCAAAACTAGCTTAAAATCTTCTTTACTATTTAAATCTTCTAATTTATTGTTCGGCAACTTAGAGACTTTTATCGCAATATTTTGATGAACAGCATCGCTTCTCAAAATAGAATGAAAAAATTGGTTTTCTACATACTCAATTTTGTTTTTATATGATTCTGGTATAATTTTTATCGTATCTTTATTTGTATAAATAGCATGTATTTTTCTCGCATTATTCTTTAATGCGGCAAGTACAGCATGCTTACCGTACATATAGTAGAAATCGTCAGAATGTATTTTCATAGGAAATTGAGGTATTGTAAGAAATATTGCTTGACAATAAATACTGATTCTTATAGTAAGTTACAAGAATTTTTATTTTCGTGACCTTAAGTTTGAGCTTAAGCTAAACCTTAAGTTTTTGCCAGTGCCTTAACGAGATTTAGGAGGGATGGCCGAGTGGTTAAAGGCAGCAGACTGTAAATCTGCCCGCGAGAGCGTACATAGGTTCAAATCCTATTCCCTCCACCAAAGTTCTTGCGGGTGTAGCTCAATGGTAGAGCCCCAGCCTTCCAAGCTGGCCGCGTGGGTTCGATTCCCATCACCCGCTCCAAAGTCCGCTAGGAATATGAAAAATAGCTACGAAAAATAAATAAAGATACAACTATATTTTAGACTTTTTACAAAGTTCTCTACAAATAAAGCCGCTAAAGATAATTCATCTGGCAGAATGATCTTATAAGTTGTAAAACAGAAAGCGTATTTTAATGTATGTATTTGTACTTATTTCTTTGTAGTATGTATTTGTAAGCAGAGTCGTAATATAGATGATCATATGTGATGACAATTCGAATGATCATGAGTAGTAGTAAGAAGTATATTGTCAGTTTAAAGAAATTAATTTAGAGGTAGATATCATGGCCAAGGAAAAATTCGAGAGAAACAAACCGCACTGTAACGTAGGAACAATAGGTCACGTTGACCATGGTAAAACATCACTTACAGCAGCAATCACAAAGGTTCTAGCAGAAACTGGCGGAGCCTCAGAAAAAAGATAT
>JANRKH010000047.1:0-23812 GCA_033763595.1 Rickettsiaceae bacterium | reverse complement strand
CCATTCTAAATACATGACTCTTGTTGCAGAAAAACTAAACATGCTAAAGATGAACCAAGACGAGAAAAATGAATATTACCACTATCGCAAAAGACTCATCACAGACGAAGACTCAATCCATACAGCAAGAGAAGAAGGAAGAGAAGAGGGGCGAGAAGAGGGAATCAAGCTTGGTGAAGAGAAGGGGCGAGAAGAAGGTATCAAGCTTGGTGAAGAGAAGGGGCGAGAAGAAGGAATGAGACTAGTAGCTCTAAACATGCTAAAACAAGGACTTAGTAAAGAATTAATCTCCTCGGTGACTTCTCTTACCATAGAGGAGCTTAAGAAATTAGAAAATTCAAGATAATAAACTCATATTTTTAGATGTACTAATTCCTGACTTCCCTGCATAAGCTTCTTTGATAAGTTGATACTTTGGAGCTTAGTAAATCAGATGAAAAAATCAAAATGAGAATTGCTGAAACAACTTATACAATGTTTGACCAATGCCCATTTACGTGGTACAAACTCAAGATAAGACAAGAACATAAACTTAAATCCTTATCAATTAATACTTAATACCAAATCTCTAGAATTAAATACTTAGGAGCAAGTAGTGATGCCTACTCTGGTGAAAGCTTGAGCAAAAAGCTAAAAGAAAGTATTTAAAAATGGGATTTGGTATTAAGCTTTCATAAGCAATATTTAACAGCTCTATCGGTTAAAACTCTTCCTCTTGGAGTTCGTTGTAAAAAACCAATTTGTATTAAATAAGGCTCTATAGTATCTTCAATTGTGTCTCTTTGCTCTTGTAGCCCTGCACCTATTGTCTCTATACCAACAGGACCGCCATTGTAATTATCAACAATAAATCTTAAATACCTATAATCATTACTGTCAAGCCCTAATTTGTCGACTTCTAGTAAATTGAGCGCTTTATCTGCAAGACTTGCATTAATCTCTTCAATCCTATCATATACGGCAAAATCACTAACTCTTTTAAGAAGTCTAAGTGCAATTCTTGGCGTTCCTCTTGCTCTTGTTGCAATCTCTTTTGCTCCTTCTTGATTTATTTTGACATCCAGAATGGTGGCCGCACGCAAAACTACTTGAACTAGTTCATCAATCGTATAAAAACTAAGTCTTAGAGGAATGCCAAATCTATCTCTTAAAGGGTTTGTAAGAAGGCCTATCCTAGTTGTTGCACCGATAAGGGTAAATTTCGGCAGGGAGATTTTTACGGTTCTTGCTGATGGGCCCTCGCCTATTATAATATCAAGAGAATAGTCCTCCATGCCTGAATATAACATCTCTTCTACGTTTATATTTAATCTATGAATCTCATCGATAAATAATACATCACCTTCTTGAAGGTTTGTTAAAATCGCTGCAAGATCTGCTCCTTTATTTAGGACTGGGCCAGATGTACTGCGAAAATTTACGCCCATTTCCTTTGAAATAATCCCTGCTAGGGTGGTTTTACCAAGCCCAGGCGGGCCGTAAAATAAAACATGATCTAATGTTTTTGCCCTTTGCCTTGCAGCTGAGATAAATATTTTTAGATTAGATTTTATGGCTTCTTGACCCACGAACTCATCTAATATCGATGGTCTTATATGTATCTCATTATCTTTGCTTTGGTCTTTTACGATATTTTCTGTCATAATATATTTTCTTATAGAATTTGATTTCGAATAATACCAAATCCCATTTTTAAGTACTATACTTCGTCGCTCACCTAACACTAGAGTAGGCTTCGTGACTTGCTCCTAGTATTATTTCATTCTAGAGATTTGGGATAATACTAAATCTCAAAAAAATTAAACTCTATGAATTTTAAGGCGATCCTGCTTTAGCTTATATAAATAGGTACTTAAAGACTTGAGTCTAGCGGGATTTCGTTTGGTTTATTTAAAAATGGGATTTATTGTCAGTGAATATAAATTGCACTATCTGTAAGTCCAGCTTTCTTGAATCCATCTAATCTCAAAGTGCATGCTAGGCATTTGCCACACGACTCACCTTCTTCACTTGGATCATAGCATGATATAGTATTTGAAAAATCCACACCAAGAGAATGACCAAGAGAAATGATCTCAGATTTTGTCATTTCTATCAATGGAGCATTTATTCGTATTTTTTTGTTCGAATTATCGCCGCCAATCGCAATATTCGCTGCCAGCTCGAAGCTTTCTAAAAATTCTTTTTTGCAATCAGGGTAATTTCCACTATCAAGAATATGCGCCCCAATAAAAATATCCTCAGCTCCAAGTATCTCAGCGTACGCTAGTGCAAAGCTTAAAAAAATAGTATTTCTCGCAGGAACGTAAGTAATAGGAACTCCTGGCTTTATATCATTTACTGAATCGTATTTTGGAATCTTGATTTTAGGGTCCGTTAAAGCTGAATTGCCAAATGATGCAATATCAACATGCATTATTTTGTGATTATTAATTCCCATGGATTCGAGTGATGCACGCGCTTTTTCCAATTCAAGTTTATGACTTTGAGCGTAAAAAAAACTCAGCGGGTATAATTCAAAACCCTGACTTTTGGCAAGGGCTAGAACTGTAATTGAATCAAGCCCGCCGCTGACCAGAACAACAGCTTTCTTTTTCATTCTATACCTATATATTTATGTATTTGACAAGAGAGCTTATAGCCTTTTTTTTGACAAATTTCTATAGCTAGTTCCACATTGGCTTTATTTTTATGAAAATCATACTGATCCATAGGCTGAACATATACTAAACCTTTGTCTATATCTAAATCTGGCACTTGATCATAGTTTTCAATATCTGCAGAAATAAGGAACTTATATGCAATCAAATGCGGCAAGATGTCTACATGAATTTTGTGATATTTCTTGCCAGATATTTTGGGAGAACATACTACTTTTGCATCTAATGGTATTCTTTGATATAAAGTACCATTAGATTCAATTTGAACATCAAATCCTTTTTGAATAAGCAGTTCGCATAATGGCCCTATTGTTTGCCTAAAAGGCTCACCACCAGTTATTACAGCTAAATTCAGCTTATATCCTCTTGACACTTCTTCAACTTTCTGCATGATTGCATCAAGTGCAAGGTTTTCAAAGCTTTCAAATTCAGTATCACAAAAACTACATGAAAGATTACACCCGCCAAGTCTTATAAAAACAGAAGGAAGCCCTGCATGCGGCCCTTCTCCTTGAATTGTTGAAAAAATACTTTGAACCTTGAGCATTTTTCCATCTGTAACCTCTGGCGGCCTGATAAGATTATCTCCAAAAATAACTATAACCTATATATTAATTAAAAGGGGCTGGTACAAAATCTGCATAATCCCGTCATCGCAAGCTTTAGGGAAGCTATCTAGTCTTTAAGTTTCTTTACTGGATTGCTTCACTTTGTTCGTTAGTGACGTAGAATGCCGTCATCGCCTGGCTTATGATCCCGTCATCGCGAGCTTTAGGGAAGCGATCCAGTTTTACATTTTCTTCTTTTTTTACTGGATTGCTTCGTCATCTACGATTCCTCGCAAAGACCAAGAGTACAGTCATAGCGAGTTATCCTACAAATAAATTTGGCTACCAAAGTGATGACAAAAGACCAAAAAACAATTTTGTCATTAGAAGCAATCTAGCATTACTTAATTCTTAGTATTTGGTTTTTATGTATTTTGTGTAAAGATATTTGCAGAATTTATTCTAAAACTTTCCACTACAGCTAGTATGAAACTAGATAATCTTCAGATTCACCTATAATCTCAACTATTTTAAACTCCGTCTCCGGACTTACGAAATCATATATTAACCCGCCAAGCGCGCATACTGTAGCACCAACTATAGAAATTCCACCTCCTAAAACAAGGGATATCAAGCATATCTTACCCAACTCTTCAAGTGGGTTTTCTGACGCGAGTATTGAGATCGACGAGAAACATAAAGACCCTCCTATTCCCAGCTTAGCTCCCTCGTAAGCCCAGCTTCCTAAGTGATTTTTTGTGGTTTTTTGAACTTTTGCCTCAAAGTACTGAGCGTTATATTCTTTTTTCATTTGTGTAGTCTAAGTAAATTTATGTTCATGGTTTTAGCACATTAGTACTAAAAACTCAATATAATTATAATTTTTTTATATAATAGACCTCTTTGGAAACTGAGCTTCCTTGAGGGATAGGAGGAGGGCGCGGGAAGCGCTGGAACCGGAGCGGACATGAGGTACGTGAGGATTTGAGCATCAAAACGACAACGCAATTGCCTCTAGGAGTAGAGTTTTTAGGAGAAATCACGCACTCTCAGATATTCTATTAGTACTAAGCTAATGTAGCTTGTCGCTGAGGCTAATACCAAATCTCTCGAATTAGGCTTGCGGATGAAGTTTTTTATCTAGTTTCGATTGGTAAAGTCTACCAAAATCAACAGGATCGATTCTTAAGGGCTGAAAACCAGTCTCTCCTGTAATATCAGACACTATCCTTCTTGCAAAAGGAAATATCATGTTAGGACAGTGAACTGCAAGTACTGGTTCTATTTGATCTTCAGGTATATTCTCAAGCTCAAAAATACCTGCATACTCAAGTTCAAATACAAACAAAACCATGGCCTCATGTTTCGCAGTTGCTTCTATCTTCAGCACTACCTCATATGTACTGCTTGATTCTTTTAGCCTTACAACATCAAGATCAAGAGCAAGATCTACGGACGGCGTGCCGGAAAGTTTTGCAATGGACGCTGGTGCTTCCGGATTTTCTATTGATAAATCCTTTATATATTGTGTAATAATTGATACTCGAGGAGTTTGTTCTTCATTCGGTTTCGATGAATTTGGTTTAGTTGAATTTAAATTTGACATAGTAGCTTATTTTTGATTACATTTTTGGCAAAGTTACGCCTTTTTGATTCATATATTTGCCGCTACGATCTGCGTATGTTGTCTCGCACTGCTCATTGCCTTTAAGAAATATGAACTGACACACACCTTCTCCTGAATAGATTCTCGCTGGCAATGGGGTTGTATTAGAAAATTCAAGCGTAACATGTCCTTCCCAGCCTGGCTCAAGTGGGGTTACGTTAACTATTATACCGCATCTTGCATATGTTGATTTGCCTAGGCATATAACTAAAACATCACTCGGAATTTTGAAATATTCAACCGTTCTACCAAGGGCGAAACTATTTGGCGGAATCGTACAGATTTCACTTTCAGACGAAACAAAACTATCCTCTGAAAATTTTTTTGGGTCAACTGTAACAGAATTAATATTGGTGAATATTTTAAACTCATTTGCTACTCTTGCGTCGTATCCGTATGATGATAGTCCGTAAGAAATTATCTTTGCGTCGTCTTTTTCCCGGATTAACTTTGTAGTAAAAGGAGAAATCATACTATTTTTTAATGATTGATCTCTAATCCATTTATCAGACATAACTGCCATATTATTGCGCGCGCTTTTTGGGTTGTTTCGAAGCTACAAAATGGTTTATTTTTGACAATATGTCAATAGACTTCTCACAAAACCTTTCGATGGATGAGCAAATTGGAATTTATAAGCTCCATTTTTACGTACCTATTACAACTCACCTACGTTCATGATTGTATTCTTCATCACCATCTAAAAATTAAATTCCCAAAGATACGTTCTATGCTTATCCTCATCTTACTGTATAGAAAGAATGCGATCTATTCTGATCAAGTAGGCTAGACCATTCAGGATCAGATGCGCCCATCGAATGGGTAAAAAGCTTCTGTTCATTATTTCCAGTAATATCAACATAATATACGCTAGATCTATTTCTCTGACCTATTCTCTTTTCTTCTTTTGTGAACATAACTAGCCTGCCACTTGGAGACCATGTTGGCCCCTCTACCAAATATCCAGTTGCAATCGTACGTTCTGACGATCCGTCAGGTCTCATCACGCCAATCGCAAAACCTGCTTGAATTTTTGTAAAAGCTATAAAATCACCTTTTGGTGACCAGATCGGAGTAGCATAAATTCCAAAACCGTAACTAATTCTTCTGACATCACTTCCATCACTATTCATTACATATAATTGCCTTGAGCCACTTCTATCAGAGTTGAATACGATCCTTTTTCCATCAGGAGAGTAACTTGGTGATGTATTTATAGAGTTATTGCGAGTTAAAGCCGTGATTCTTTTGCTGCGCAGGTTTATCTCATAAATATTTGTTGCGCCGCGCTGTGACATGCAAAATAACGCTTTCGTTCCATCTGGAGAAAATTTTGGCGCAAAAGAAATGCCCGGAAACTCTACTAGCAAAGATTCTTTGCCGGTCCTAAGGTCGTATATATAAGCTTTTGGTATTCTATTCTTGTAACTTATATACATTAATTTATGGGAATCTGGCGAAAATCTTGGAGTAAGAGCAATATTCTTGCCGTCTGTTAGAAATTTATGATTTTCTCCATCAAAATCCATAATCGCAAGGCGCTTTGTCTTAGCTTTGCCATAGTAAGATTCTGCTATATATGCAACTCTAGTATTGAAATAACCTTTGTCTCCTGTAATTCTCTCGTAAATAGTGTCAGCTATTTTATGCGCACCCCTTCTCCAAATTTTTGCCGGAATATCTAATATTTCTTTGTGTATATCTCGCTCAAGTGCTGTATCCCATAATATGTAACTAACCTCTATAATGTTGCCTTTGCGCCTAATTTTCCCGTTCACAAGGAACTGAGCCTTGATTTGACGCCAGCTGGCAAATAATGGCCTATGATTTACTCCCTTTACCGTCTCTATAAATGCGCCTTTGGGCAAAATCTTAAAAAAACTAGACGATTCTAAGTCTTTAGAGATAACAGATACTAGTTGATCTGAATATTCCGCTAACTGACCGTCAGTAGAGTCAAATCTGTTGATAGCGATTGGCATCGGCTCGATATGCCCCTCGTTTATCGTGATCTCTCTCACTCCTAATACATGCAAAGGAATCAGAATGATTATTATTGTCATTAATCTTGTAAAAAACATTTATACCTCTGGTAAAATTAAAGAATCGATAGCTTAGCCAGATTAGACTTCCGCGCGCGCCCTTCATTTGTAATTCTCACATCTTCCTCTCTCTGTCATTCCCGCGTCCTTCTCTGTCATTCCCGCTTCCTTTTTTTGTCATTCCCGCGTCTCTTCTCTGTCATTCCCGCGCAGGCGGGAATCTAGACTATAGAATACTTTCATGTAAATCACCCCAATCAGGATTGCGCTCTTCTATAAGTTTTACTTTCCATTCTCTCTTCCATTTTTTAATACATTTTTCTCTATGAATAGCGTCGTTAATATCTTGGAATTCTTCTGCATAAACAAGAGTAGTAATATTATAATTTTTTGTAAAGCCATCAATTAATTTTTGCTTATGATCATAGATGCGACGAGATAAATCGCTAGTTACTCCAACATAAAGAGTGCCATTTTTTTTAGAAGCTAAAATATATACCCAGTACTCTTTCATTTACCGTACCTTTTGTGTTGCTCTGGATCCCCTCCTTCGAGGGGATGACATTAGGACTGGATCCCCGTTTTCACGGGGATGACAATATCGCTTTCGAGGGGATGACAACGTCTCTGTCATTCCCGCGCCCCTTTTTTGTCATTCCCGCGCCCCTTTTTTGTCATTCCCGCGCCCCTTTTTTGTCATTCCCGCGGAGGCGGGAATCTAGAAGGATAATATTCCCTGGATCCCCTCCTTCGAGGGGATGACATTTTCCCTGGATCCCCGTTTTCACGGGGATGACAATATCGCTTTCGAGGGGATGACAAGTTTACTGGATCCCCGTTTTTCTACGTGGATGACATGTAAAACTCACCATGATGACACATAAAACTCACCTTCTAGTGTCAAACTTTATATCAATTTCCTTCCAGCTATCATAATCAGATATTTGCAAATGCGCAAGGGGTGAGGAGTTCCTAACTGCTCTAATTATACTATCTTTTGTTGCATCGCATACGACATCCTTTTCGAAAGGACAAGAAACTCTAATTATGTTCGAATTTCTTATAACACCTTCATTTGATAACTCAAGTCTTACAACTATAATTATTTCTTCAGTACTCGAAGCAGGAGGCTGGTTCCAGTTACGCATAATCTGCTGTTTTATTATTGCATCATTCGTTAAAGATTCAGCACTCAGCTCGTCGAATTTACCAAATGCGTCTCTTGCGCCCTCATCCTTCTCCCTAGAAACTGCGCTAGAGCGATTATTTTTCCCATCAGATTGCTCAGCAAGATTTTTTAGCAAAGACTCGAGTCTATCTTCACGGCTTTTTTTAGTGTCTTTTTTGGGTTTTTGCTTGGGCTTAGACTCTTTCTTTTTTTCTGGTTGATCTTTTTGAGTGACTCTAGCCTTAGGCTCAGCAGGCTTTCTAGTTTCTGACTTCATTTCTTTCGGAGAGTCGCTCGGCTTTTCTGGCTCTATTTTTTCTTTATCTTTCCCCTCTTTTTCTTCTGGTTCATCCTTAGTTTCTGCATGGTAGGTTTTTTTTATGCTCTTTGCGTCTTCAGTTTTTTCTGCAGTAGGCTTTTCTGTAGATTTTGTTTGTATGTTATTAACATTTGCTACTGGTAAAATTTCTAGCGCAATTATCTCTTCATCTAGGCTTTTCGGCTCAAATATATTAGGCCTAAATGAGATCAAAATAATAATTATTATATGAAGCAGTAATGAAATGATAATATAAGATAAGAACTTATCTTTAGCAAAATTATTTTTCATTATCTTTTGTGTTTGTGATTAATGCAACCTTAGTGAAACCTGCTGAGTTTATTTTTGAGATAAGTTCAATCACCTTTCCGTAAGGAAGTGATTTATCACCGCGGACAAATATTCTAGCGCTGTATTTTTCGTTTAAAATTGCTTTAATCTTCTCTATTAACTCATTTTCATGAATCTTTGTGTCCATTATGTAAATATTACGGTTTTTGTCTATAGTGATTGAAAGCGGCTCATCTTGCCCTGAAACCTGAGAAGCGCTTGATTCTGGAAGATCAACATTAATACCAGCCACAAGCATAGGTGACGTTATCATAAAAATTATAAGCAATACAAGCATAACATCTACCACAGGAGTTATGTTTATTTGAGCAATTTGGGGGCCTCGCCTTTTGCCCCCTTTACCTAACCTCGTGACTAGCTCCATAAACACTCACACTCCATCACTATCAATAGATCTAGATAGTATATTGTATAATTCTGCAGAATAGTCATCCATCCTATTGGTTATATAACCTAATATAGTAGCAAGATAGCTATAAAAAAAGCTAGCTACTATTGCAGCAATAAGAGCAATTGCTGTTGCAAGCAAAGCCTCTGCAATACCGGGCGCAACGGCTGCAAGGCTTGTATTCTTCGAGACTGCAATAGATTGAAAACTATGCATAATTCCGCATACAGTTCCAAATACTCCTATAAATGGAGCATATGCACCAATTGAAGCAAGAAAGGATAGATTACTTTCAAGCGCCTCAGTTTCTTTGTCTTTCACAAGCTCTATTGTTCTATTGATCCTATCTTTTTGACCTATTTTAAGTATGTTATCGGTTTTTATCTTATGTGAAATACCCTGCCTAAATTCATTCATTGAACTTATAAAAATAGCAGCGAGAGGATTGTCGATTTTATTCTTAAATCTCTCATATAAATGATCAAAACTACTACCTGACCAAAAAACCTCCTCAAAAAACTTCATATTTTTTTTGATTAAATTATATTTATATAATTTTTCAATTATTATTGCCCATGATATTACGGACAGAATGAACAGCAGTAACATAACACACTGACTGATAGAATCTGCTCCATAAATAAGACTAAATATTGAAAGGCTATTAGAATGTGTTGTGGAGATAATTTCAGATACTACTTCTTCGCTATTGTTCATATTTTTTATAGAATTTTTACTAGATTTTCTATCAAAATAATAAAATCTTTCAAGTTAAATTTAGCATAAGTGATTCCAATTTTGCAAGTTTGACTCTTTTGAACTAATTTGCATTCCATATCACTCAGATAAAACTAGAAGCAAAAACATCACTATTTCTAACATTTTTTTTATATGTATAAATGCTTAATGAATATATCTATATACTAACCAGATTAATTTATATAATTAAAATATTGTTAAAAAAGAATAGTGTATGAAAACGAAGGGCCCGACGGCGTTTCAGAAGATTGAGCCATACAATGAACAATTATCCAAACTAACTATGGTAATAGCTTTTTCTGAATATTTAGGAGATTTTAGTTCATACAAAGGTATCGGCAATTTCTCTAACCAACTTGATGAACTAGAAAGAAACCAAGCGCTTAATTATCAAAAAACGCAATTTTTAAAGCAAAACTATCTTAACCGTAAGCCGGAAAAGTTAGTTAGACTCATGCCTGATCTAGACACGCAAATACAAACTTATCTAGATCTTCAGTACCAAAATCAGGCCGAGCATGAAATTCTGGACTTATTCGCGAATAATTTAATATTATATTTGCGTATGGATAAAGGTAAGGTTGCAAAAACCATCTCAAAAACTTTGTTGAATTTTTATAAGGACAATCCTAACTTCACTCGAAAGAAAAAATTTTACGAAAATATATCTTTTATCGAGTCACTTTACGAAAGTAAGAAACCTGAATTTCTGCAAGATAAAATAAGGGCTCATGATGGATTTAGTTCAGTATCCCAAAATGGCGCATATTATACGGACAATGATATAAGGCACCTGATCCAGTTGAGACTAAAAGAAAGCAGTAATTTTTACATATGTTCTCTTGATGATCAAACGGATGTTGTTCAAAAAGCATATCAGCATTCCCAAACCTCAAAAAAGCCCTCTATTGTGATTATCAATACAGGAGAGCACTGGGTTACTATGTCTATCGTGCAAGTCGATAACAAAACTAACGTGTTATTTCAAGATTCACTGGGAGGCAAAATACGTAACAGTACGGTACGAACTCTAAAGCAAAGCGGTTGTATAAACCCAAGAATTATTAACATAAAAGCTAATATTCAAACTTCTGAATCACATAAAAGCAACTCTTGCGGAGCATTTAGCGTTGAGGCTGGATTCATATTAAATCAATATGATGCCGAAAAACTAAAAAGCTTTGACGGACCAAAGCAAATAGAAACTGATTTAAATATAGAAACTGATTTAAATAAGGCAATTACTCTACATGATCAACAAAACAACACTAAAGCAAATTCATATAGAATGCAGCATGCTGCCGCGTTAATGGGTGGTTTTGAAGCGCTAATGAGAGATGCTGGTATATCTGCAAGCGATACACAAAAGTCCCGAAATCGCTCTACTAAAATGAGCAATACATCAAAAGATCAGCTTCAAGGTGGGTTACCCAGCTCTCCAGAATATAAATTATCTCCTCAAGCCAACTTTCAAAGACTCTCAGGATTAACACAGTTTGACCCCTTGTTAGACAAAATAAAAGAAGCCTACGAAAGGTCAATTAGCGAAATTGAAGAATCAGTAAAAACAGCCGATTCTGCTGAACTTCTACAACAAGCGCAAGATGAAGTAGAGAAAATTCAGCATATGCTAACTATACCAAAAGAATCTCAAGGAACAATCTTGGATACTCTAACTCATCTAAGCAAAATTGATGAGAGTATTAAGCAAGCAATATTGGAAAATAAAGACAAAATAGATAAAATTTTAGGCACTTCAGAACAAAAAGTTGAAATATCTCAATTATTTGAAGAAAAGATACAAAGAGTATTTGGCTCAGTTCATTATAAGCTAGTACTCGCAAAAATATCTTTTACAAGTAAACAAGAAATCATAAAGATACGAGACAATGGAGCAAGATTGATAGAGGATATAAAAGATAAGAAAAAGGCACGTGAAGCCCAAGAAGAAGAGACACTGAAGTTTCTACGCGAAGACCCAGAGAAGGTGATAGATGAGAGACTAAAATACTTTAATTTGATAAAATCATTTAAAAAATTACATGATATGGTAGAAGCTATATCAAAAAATCCAGATCCTTACTCTTTTATAAAGATAAGACCTGCGATTGAAGATCATCTGGAAAATTTAAGGCGAGAAGTAGTAAAATGCGCTACTAGAGATTTAGAGAAAACTGACAATCAGAATTTAAATCATTTATTCGAGATGCACAACCATCATATAGCACAACTATTGAAATTAAAGACGCTTAAAAATATAGATCTTAAGCAAATAACTATAGATCTAAAAAAACTACAGATCACAACCAATGAAGAATTAACAGGTCATTATAATGAACTTAAAGAAGCAATAAACAAAGAAAATCAAGACGGTATATTTAAATATTCTGCAAGATGCGCTGCAACCTTACTCTTAGTTTATCCTCTTGATTTAATTGGTAGAATTGCAAAAGTTTCAGGCGATATACTACAGTCTCCTATCACACTTGGTCTTGGATATTTTATCGACCGAATACCTCTTCTCTCATACGAAGGAAAAAAACGGGATACGCAGGAGGATCTTATAACGCTAACATTCGGAGATAATGAAAGAAGAAACTTGCTACATGCAATAGGAGGGTACGTACATGCAATGAGAAACGCAGTAGACTCATTTGCAAGACCAACCAAAAGCGCACGCAAAAAACTCGTAAACAAGGCAACAAAGGCCCCTACTATATGGGAGAGGTAATAAATCCCATTTTTCACTAAAATACATCATCTCTGAGGCTAACATATAGTAGACTTCTCTCCCCTATTCTTGTATTATTTAATTTTTGGACTTGGTATTAAACATCGAGCGATACATATTTTAAAAATGAAAATTATAGCACTTATAGATTGTAATAATTTTTTCGTTTCATGCGAAAGAGTTTTTAAGCCAAGTTTAGAGGGAAAACCAGTTGTTGTGCTTTCCAATAACGATGGATGCATAATATCAAGATCTAATGAGGCAAAAAAACTGGGCCTGAAGTTCGACCCGTATTTCAAAGTGAAGGATCTATGCAAAAAGAATAACGTACATGTTTTTTCTGCAAATTTTCCTCTTTACGGAGATATGTCATCTAGAGTTATGTCAGTTTTGCATAATTATTCTCCTCTTGTTGAAATTTACTCGATAGATGAAGCATTTATTGATCTTTCTCATATAGAAATAAGCAATATAGATCAGTATGCAAAAGAAATAAGATCTGTGATATTAAAATACACAGGCATACCAGTTTCAATAGGAATAGGACAAACAAAAACCCTAGCGAAAATTGCTCAAAATTTCGCAAAGAAACATCCTTTTGGAATATACTCAATTCTTTCAGAGGAAGAGCAAAAAAATGCTCTAAATCAAACAGATATATCCGACATTTGGGGAATAGGAGTTAATTCTTCCGCCGCATTAAATAATTTAGGTATCAAAACAGCATTGGAATTTAGGGATATGGACAGTAATATAGTAAGAAAATACTTAAAGCTCCCAGGGTTAAAATCCCAGAAAGAACTAAAGTCTATAGAATGTTTCCAGGTTGGGGCAAATCCAGATAATAAGCAAAATATATCTGTATCTCGTTCTTTCGGCAAAACTGCTAATGCAATTACGGATCTTGAGTATATTATTGCTGATTTTGCGGCGCAAGCAGCAGTAAAACTCAGAAAACAACATAGTTTATGTAGAGCTGTACATGTGTACATAAGATCAGACCGTACAAGAGAATATTATGAACTAAAAAACGAAGCCACGAGTGAGGCAAAAATATTAGAGCAAAAAAACGAAAGAGACCTTGCGCACCCTGCTTCTCAAAAAAGAACAGGCAATATAACTTGCACAGACCCTCAGCTGAGTACTCAGACGAGTGCCCAGACGAGTATGTTTGACTTCGTAAATTTTGACTTAGTAAATATAGAAAAAAATACAAAACTTTCCGGTGCAAAAGGATACAAATGTAAAAAATATAATTATAGCGAAAGTTTCATAGAATACATTGGCGCATCAACATGTGATTCTTCTAAGATTATAGCAGCTGCAAAAAAAGCACTACACAGAATATATAGACCAAAAATTGCTTATAAAAAAGCAGGTGTGACCCTGATGAACATAACAAATGCGTCTAATAAGCAAAATGATCTAATATCTTCTAGTAACCCACAAAAGGAAGCTCTAATGTCCTTGATAGATAATTATAATGCCAAAAATGGTAAAAATGTTATTTTTATAGTTTCGCAAATGAATAGCAAAAATTTCGCTGGCAAAAAAGCATTTACCTCTCCTCAATATACTACTAAATGGTCAGATATACTAGCAGTCAGGTGAGTATATAAATATACTTTGTGTTATTAAAAAAAATGACTATAATGCTCGCCTATTATACATCACTAACATTACAAATATTTTAAGGATAATCAATGTCACCACTTAGAAACATAGCAATAATTGCTCACGTTGACCATGGTAAAACAACGCTTGTAGATGCTCTTTTGAAACAAAGCGGCACATTCCGTGAAAATGAGCAAGTAGCAGAACGCGCAATGGATTCAAATGCTCTTGAGAGAGAAAGAGGTATTACTATTCTCGCAAAATGCACATCAGTTTTGTGGCAGGGCACGAGAATCAACATTATTGATACACCCGGACATGCTGATTTTGGGGGCGAAGTTGAGAGGATCCTCAGTATGGTGGACGGGGTTGTTCTTTTAGTAGATGCAGCTGAAGGTACAATGCCTCAAACAAAATTTGTACTATCTAAGGCTCTTAAACTTGGTCTTAGGCCTATCGTCGTAATAAATAAGATAGATAGACAAGATTCAAGAGTCTCAGAGGTTGTAGATGAAGTTTTCGAGCTATTTATGGCCTTAGATGCAAATGACGAACAGTTAGATTTTCCAATTATATATGCATCTGGAAGATCTGGCTGGGCAATCAAAAATCTTGAAGACGAGAGAGTAGATTTATCAGTTTTATTTAATTTGATATTAGAACATGTGCCAGCCCCAAACTTAAGCGATTCTGGGGAATTTTCTATGTTAATTACAACTAAAGAGTATAATTCATATTTAGGAAGAATACTGACTGGCAGAATTGAGTCAGGAGTTGCAAAGGTAAATATGGCAGTGAAAGCTCTTGCGCGCGATGGAACCATTATTGAACAAGGAAGAATCTCCAAACTTCTCTCTTTCAAGGGACTCGAGAGAATTTCCGTGGAAGAAGCGAAAGCGGGAGACATTGTTGCAATAGCTGGTATAGAAAAGGCTACTGTTGCAGATACTATTTGCGCTCCTGAAGTGTCAACACCTCTTCCATCACAGCCTATTGACCCACCTACTCTTTCTATGACCTTTTCTATCAATGACTCTCCAGTTGCAGGTACAGAAGGTAGTAAGCTTACCTCACCTCTTCTGAAAGAGAGACTTGAAAGAGAGGCAGAAGGAAATGTCGCGATTAAAATTTCTAAATCAGAAAATAATGATTCATTTGATGTTGCAGGCAGAGGAGAATTACAACTTGGAGTTCTTATTGAAACTATGCGCCGAGAAGGTTTTGAGCTTTCTATCAGTAGACCAAAAGTGTTGTTTAAAACCGACGATAATGGCACAAGACTTGAGCCTATCGAGGAAGTTGTCATTGATGTTGATGATGCTTATGTTGGCACTGTCGTTGAATCCATGAATCTTAGGAAGGGAGAAATGCAAGACATGAGGCCATCTGGAGGAGGAAAAACAAGGCTAATTTTTTATGCACCATCTAGAGGTTTAATCGGATATCATGGTCAGTTCCTGAGTGATACAAGAGGCACTGGGGTGATGAATAGGCTATTCCATTCTTACGGACCATATAAAGGACCAATTGAAGGACGAAGAAATGGCGTTTTAATTTCAACCGAAGACGGAAATATAGTTGCATATGCTTTGTGGAACCTTGAAGAACGCGGTAAAATGTTCGTAAAACCTGGCGAAAAAGTATATAAAGGCATGATCATAGGCGAGCATAATAGAGATAATGATCTTGAAGTGAACCCTCTCAAAGCTAAACAATTATCAAACGTTAGAGCAGCCGGAAAAGATGAGGCAATCAAACTCACCCCACCTGTTATCATGAGTTTAGAGCAAGCAATAGCGTATATTCAGGATGATGAGAGGGTAGAAGTTACTCCAGAGAGCATAAGACTAAGAAAAGCATTCCTTGATCCAAACGATAGAAAAAGAGCATCAAGATCTTCTTAGGCCAATACCTCTTTTAAAAGTCTGCTTTCAGCTTGGAAACAGCTATCCCACTCAAAGGTTATATAGATTCTCATGTGCTATTTCGTACAATTTTGTCATTCCTTCGATGGGATGACATGAAAAACTCACGGTGATGACACCGTAGCATACGCCCTCATTATTTTCATTCCCGCTTCCTCTTTTGTCATTCCAATCTCCCTTTTGTCATTCCCGCGGAGGCGGGAATCCAGAAGCATTATATTTCCTGGATCCCCTCCTTCGAGGGGATGACAAGTTTACTGGATCCCCTCCTTCGAGGGGATGACGCCATAATTGTCATTCCCGCCTCTCTCTCATGTCATTCCCGCGGAGGCGGGAATCTAGAAGAATTATATTCCCTGGACCCCCTCCTTCGAGGGGATGACATTATGACTGGATCCCCGTTTTCTACGTGAGATGACACCGCCATTGTCATTCCCGCGTCCTTTTTTGTCATTCCCGCGGAGGCGGGAATCCAGAAGCATTATATTTCCTGGATCCCCTCCTTCGAGGGGATGACATTAGGAGTGGATCCCCGTTTTCACGGGGATGACATGTTTCATAGATCCCCTCCTTCGAGGGGATGACACCATAATTGTCATTCCCGCTTCCTTTTTTGTCATTCCCGCGGAGGCGGGAATCTAGAAGAATTATATTTCCTGGATCCCCTCCTTCGAGGGGATGACATGTTTCATAGATCCCCTCCTTCGAGGGGATGACATGTTTCATAGATCCCCTCCTTCGAGGGGATGGCATGTGTACTGGATCCTATAAAGCACAGTAGTTAAAAGTGAGATTTAGTATCATTACTTAAGCTCCAACTTAGTTTAAATGCCTATATTATCAAGATAAGATGTTTTTTGGTCCCAATCTTTTCTCACTTTTACGAACAGGAACAAATGGAATTTGAGTCCGAAATTATCTTCCATTTCTTTTCTAGCTTTTTGACCAATAGATTTAATTCTACTGCCCGCTTTTCCTAGAACTATCTGCTTATGAGAATCTTTGTTTACAATAATAGCTTGATGGATTTTTACTTCATTTTCTGAAATTTGTTCCCATTTTTCATGCTCAACAGTTATATTATATGGTAATTCATTAGAAAGCTGCAGAAAAATTTGCTCACGCGTAATCTCAGAACAAAGAAACCTGATTGGAGCGTTAGTAATATCATTGTCACCATAAAGCCAATCTCCTTTTGGAGCCTGCTCTCTGAGAAACTCAATTATATTATCTATATATTTATTCCTAAGAGCAGATAATATAAAACATCTATAATCACCAATAAGTTTAAGCATATCTTCTATGTTATTGATGAAGTTCGGATCAATATGGCGTTTATGCGCTTCTTCTTGGTCCAAAATTTCACCCACCTGCTTTTGATCAAGCCGGATTAATGTACGCAGGTAGTTCAATATTGGTCTATTAGAAAAATCATGATCCGCTGCAGGTATAAACTTATCAATCTTATTGAATAAGATTATTTTTTTTGCATCAAGCCTTGATATATAGCTTATCGCTCTCTTAAACTCCTCATCAAAATCTGCAGGGTTTGATAAATCTATAATTATACAAATAAAATCACTACCGCTAATGTTAGCCCATGCAGATCTAACAATAGCTTTTTCGAGGCTACTTGAGGGGGTAAAAATTCCCGGAGTATCTATAAAAACTAATTGAACATTTTCTGTATTATAAATGCCTCTGATTGAAGATCTTGTAGTTTGTACCTTCGGAGATACAATTGAAACTTTTTGTCCTATAATCTGATTCAAAAGAGTAGATTTACCAGCATTAGGTTTACCTATGATTGTTATTGTTGCAGTTTTGGTCATTTTAATGATTTGCTATTATTTTTGCAGCTTCTAGTGCGCCGTAACTGATAATTGCTTTAGCTCCTGCCCTTTTAATCGCAATCATTGACTCAATTAAACAGTCTTCAAAGTTTATGGCCTCATTTAATGAAGCAAATTTTAGCATTGCATATTCACCGCTAACATGATACGCAAATATAGGTAGATCTTGCGTGTTTGACAAATCTTTTATCACATCAAGATAAAACGTTGCAGGCTTTACCATTAAAATATCAGCGCCCTCTTTTGCATCTAGATCAGCCTCAATACGCGCCTCTTTGCTTCTTCGTGGATCCATTTGATAAGTTTTTTTTGAAGCGTTTTTTAACATAGATTTAGACTTAACAGCATCCCTGAAAGGCCCATACAAGCTAGATGCAAATTTTGCTGTGTAAGATATTATTGGTACATCTGTATAGTTATAATCCTCAAGAATTTCCCTGATTGCAGAAACTCTTCCGTCCATCATATCGGACGGCGCAAGTATATCAGCGCCAGCTTCCACTAAAACTAAAGATTGCTTTACAAGTGCATTTATAGTTTTGTCATTATGCACATAATTATCTGTTACAATTCCATCATGACCGCTAAGAGTGTAGGGGTCAAGAGCTACGTCACATATTATGCCAATATTTACTCCAGAATCTTTAATTGATTTAATAGCCCTGCAAACAAGATTATCAGCATCATAAGCATATTCACCATTCTGAGTTTTTAGGGACTGATCTAAACAAGGAAATAAAGCAATTGCATTAATTCCATAGACTTCTGCCTCCTTTGCAACCAAAATAGCATTATCTATCGAAAATCTAAAAACATCAGGCAAAGTTTTAATCTCTTCACTGATTTTAGTCCCTTCTACGATAAAAATAGGCAATATCAAATCTGAAGCTAAAATTGAATATTCATGCACAATCTCTCTTAGCCATTTATATTTTCTCAATCTTCTAAGGCGTGAAAATGGATACATTTATGTCTCGTTTATTTGTAGTTTTTTATGTAACAACTTCTAAGATATTTGTTAATATTAGTTATTATTATTATGATATTCATAAAATATATTCTAAACTAAGTTATTAAGTAAATTACCGGTAATATGTTTAATTTTATCAACGAAAGTAATAATCATTTGTATAGTTTGGTTGAAATATTAAGATATCAAACATCTCCTCTAAGATTTACGCTACTTTCTATGCAAAATTTTTTTAATATTACTGGCAAATCCCATGCAAGCAATTTTAATACAAAAATACTAAGAGCATCTGTTCAGCTATTAGAAAGAATCACTCGCAAATATGAAAAGCCTGCATTTAACCTTACAGAATGTACAGTAGATAAGAAAAAATATAGCCTAGAAGAGATAGTAATATTAAAAATGCCTTTTTGCAATCTACTTAATTTTAAAAAGAAAAATTTTGACCAAAATCTGCCAAAAATGCTCATCGTTGCGCCAATGGCCGGCCATCATGCAACACTTCTAAAAAACACTGTAGAAGAATTATTGCCATATTTTGACGTATATATTACAGATTGGCTTGATGCCTCACACGTACCTCTATCTGCAGGCAAATTTGATATGGATGATTACATAGATTACGTTATTAAATTTCTGCAGAATTTCAAAACAAGAGTGCATATTATGGCAGTATGTCAGCCAACAGTGCCTGTACTTGCGGCTGTTTCGATTATGTCTGACGAAAATTCAAAGTACCTCCCAATCTCAATGACTTTAATGGGAGGCCCGATCGATGCGAGAAAAAATAAGACTGTACCAGGAGATTTTGCTAAATCAAGAGATATAGAATGGTTTGAAGATACTGTCATCACTCAGGTTCCAAACTATTACCCAGGATCTGGAAGGCTTGTGTATCCCGGCTTTTTACAAATAGCAGGATTTGTTGCAATGAATGCAAGTAAGCATATTTCTTCTCATATTGAGTTATTTAGAGATATTATTTTCGATAATCACGAAAAAGTTGAAAAACATATTAAATTTTATGATGAATATTTTGCTGTAATGGACCTTCCGGCAGAATATTACCTACAAACTATAGAAGTAGTATTTCAAAAATACTCACTAGCAAAAGGTACATTAAAATCAAGGGGAAGAACTGCTAATGTAGAAAGTATCAAAAAAGTTGCGCTACTTGGCATTGAGGGCGAAAATGATGATATAGCTGCTGTTGGTCAAACAAAAGCTGCGATCGATCTATGCAAAAATATTCCAAAAAGTAAGAAACAATATTATTTGCAAAAAGGAGTTGGCCATTATGGCGTATTTTCTGGTAGTAAATTTAGGGAATTTATAGTCCCGGTAATCAAGGATTTTGCTTATAGAGCCGAACAATAAAAGCTTCAGAGTTTTTTGAAGGGGTTCACTAGGGCACTGGCACAAATCTATCGATTAATTTTGCTGAATAATTTACGTCTTGCCAGTTCTCTACATTAAAAATATTAATCTGCCCAGTAGACATTACCTTCATATTATATATATCAGATTCAGGAATAACGGATATAATAGGGTTATGTCCGACAATGCAAATATTATCATACTCATCGCTGAGCTGCTCCATATATCTAATAATATCTATTTTACTTCCTATATAAATCAAGTCTTCTTGTACCATTTTTGCTAATGGTGATTTTTTTGATATTATTTTTGCAGTTTCGATAGATCTTGGCGCAGTGGATGAGATTATTAAGTCTAGCTGATAGTTTTTTGCTAAAAAATCAGCTGCCTGCTCTGCTTCTTTCTTACCCGATTCACTCAAAGTACGCTCTATGTCAGCCATGCCATGCAAATGAGGCGCACTTGCGTGTCTCATTAGGAATAATTTTTTCATATATTTCTTATCAAGTTTCACTATCAAAACTATTTGATATTAGATTTTTTGATAATATAATCAATCCCTTTAATTAATAAAATTCATCAAAATTACCGATATAAAGCAAATGAATAGACAGAATAATAGGCAGTTCGAGTCTATATCAAGCCACAAAACTCTAGTAAATGTTGTTTTGAGTTGCGATCAGAGCATGAGACTTGACAGATATTTGAAAATTCAATACCCGCATTTCACTCAAGGCCAAATTGAAAAAAAAATAAGACAAAAGGACATAAAACTCAATAACCAGAAAACCAGTGCAAAGACCTTATTAAAAAATGCTGATATAATTGAGATATATGATCCAAGTATTAACAATAGGGTTAAAGATGTAAAAACTGAATTTAGCCAGAGCGTAAAGTCACTTGCAACAAAAATTATAGGCGAATATAAAATCTTTGAAGATGAGAATATTTTGGTGATCAATAAGCCAAGTGGCCTTGGATCGCAAGGGGGAGAAGCTATGAGTATCTCCATAGCCGAAGCTTTAGAATATCTCAATTACAAAACATTGAAAGATCATGTAAACGAGGGTTATAAAATTGTACATAGGCTAGATAAAGAAACTTCAGGAGTTTTTTTAATAGCAAAAACAAGGCTTGCTGCAACAAAAATCACAAAGGCTTTTTCTGAAAGGAAGATAGAAAAAGAATATATAGCGATTCTAGATGGTATTCCAGAGCAAAAAAAGGGAATAATCAAGAACTATCTAAGAAAGAACATTAAGGACAAAAAGCAATATATTTTAGATAAAAATGATGATACTGGTGAATATGCTGAAACACTCTACTCCGTAATGGCAGAATCAGATATTTACAATATTTGCCTTGTGAAATTCCTTCCAAAAACAGGTAGGATGCACCAATTAAGAGTTCACGCAGTTTCTATTGGCTGTCCGATTTACGGAGACAAAAAATATAACATTAAAGCAAATAACGCTAAACATCTTTTGTTACATGCGTACAAAATTAGCCTAGATAAAACAATTATAGGTAAAGACTACGAATTTTATGCTCCTATCCCTGCCCATTTTAAAAAAATTCTCCAAATTTTTAACCAAGGAATCGATTCTGATGTTAAGATATAGTATTAGACTCTGTATGAAAGGCTAAAATACAACAAAAATCCCAAATAAACATAATTAATCAAAAATATTAACTAATTCATTAACGAATATTATATAATTATAGAAGAAATGTTAATGTTACAATCAATGAAAGGTAATGATATTGAGAATAAAGGCCAAAAAAAATATGCTTGGGACAAAAGCTTTAAAGAAGTAAAGTATGAGCTAGACGAACTTTTAAACCCAAACTTCCCTATGTTGTTACGTAATATGCCAATTTAATTTTTTCATTAGCTTGGCAGTTTTACTATTTACCTCAGTGAGTAGCCACTGATCACCTATTTTAATCTTATTTATTCGGCTTAGCCTCATAAGTATATCAGAAGGACTCATGCTAGAAAGCATATCAGCATTTTTCAACTCCTTGAATATCTTGTAGTATAGTAACAAACTAAGATGATTGATAAACATCCAAGCTTGCATATTCGTGTCAGAATGCATATAAGTTCTATCAGCCTCTAGCAAATTCTTGTAGGTGTCAAACACAGTCTCCACCTCCATTCTAGACTTATAGCTCTCATATATTTTTTGAGGATCATGGCTCTTCATATTAGTTATCATAGACATAGTTCCAAAGCTAAATTGCTTCTCTTTATAACCTTCCATACTATATCCTTCTATCTTATCCGATATGCGCTTTAGGTAAGCATTATCTTCCTCTAAGCTCAAGGATTTGTCGTAAAAAACTACTATCTTTCTATCTATTCTGTTGCCGGATTCATCTCTCAATATAGCTTTATTAGCATTAGTTTCCATCTCGCCTTGAGAGATAGTATAATAAAAAATAGCCCTACCTCTATAAAAGAAATGTCCTTCAAACGCCTTGTCGTAATCTCTAGATTTAAGTCTCTCGTAGGTAATATAATTATTGCCCCTCTTTAGAGGGAGTATATATTTAAGGCCCGCCTTCTCTAAGGCATCTGCATTTTTTTTAGAGTAAAAACCTTTGTCGCCTACAGTAATAGCATTCTTAATATTAGCCTCTTTCATGCAAAGTGATAGAGCGCTGATTCCGCTGATGTTACCAGGAAAGAGTCTATAATATACAGGCTCCTGCTTGTCTGTACTAAATACATAAAACAAATTTAGTTGAGGGTCGAAACTTCTCTGTGAGTTATAGCCCATAGCATTCATTTTGACTCCTTTAGACTGCGAGATAACATGCGAAGTATCAAATACAAGATGTTCTGATCCATCTATAAATTTACTCATAAAGTTTGTGATTGGCCCCCTATCTTCCCCTATAGAATGGAGTAAGTCTGTTAGATTATTTTTAGACAATTTTAAATCTGGATGTTCTTCTGACAGATATGATTCTTGATATAGAAATTTCATGTTTTTGAGAGGTGCTTGATAAAGTAGCCTACAGGTAGCCAGAGCCCATAATTCTTTCCAGATACTCGGAAAAGATTCTTGTAGTCTTTCTATAATGTCACAAGACAGAGATGTCAAAATAGAGCAGGCGCCATATTCTTTTGTTGAGACAGGGCGCGCAGGATCAACTTTGACTATGGGAGGCATTTTGTTAGCGCCTTTAGGCACAAGGCCCTCATTCTCGTTGATGGTACCAATCATTTCGCCTGAAATCTTGCGAGCACGCTTTTTTTCTTTGTCCCAAACTGATGAAACCTTGTAGAGATAGTATTTGCCACGGATGCATCTGAGCTCAGTGCATTTTTGTTTAAACTTGAGTGCCCATTCTGGGTGCGCCATAAAAACTCCTATACATATATTATTACGTGAATATGCTAACACACGTAATATGCAAAAGCAATAAAAA
>JANRKH010000046.1:0-30382 GCA_033763595.1 Rickettsiaceae bacterium | reverse complement strand
ATGACATGTTTACTGGATCCCCCCCCCCGCTACCACTTTTGTCATTCCCGCAGCAACTTTTGTCATTCCCGCTTCCATTTTTGTCATTCCCGCTTCCTTTTTTGTCATTCCCGCGGAGGCGGGAATCTAGAAGAATTATATTCCCTGGATCCCCTCCTTCGAGGGGATGACATGTTTCCTGGATCCCCTCTTTCGAGGGGATGACAATGTCGCTTTCGAGGGGATGACACCATAATTGTCATTCCCGTCTCCTTTTTGTCATTCCCGCATCCCTACACTGTCATTCCCGCGGAGGCGGGAATCTAGTCTTTATATTCCCTGGATCCCCTCTTTCGAGGGGATGACATGTTTCCTGGATCCCCTCCTTCGAGGGGATGACACCATAATTGTCATTCCCGTCTCCTTTTTGTCATTCCCGCATCCCTACACTGTCATTCCCGCGGAGGCGGGAATCTAGAAGGATAATATTCCCTGGATCCCCGTTTTCACGGGGATGACAAGTTTACTGGATCCCCTCCTTCGAGGGGATGACATCGTAATCGTAACTGTCATTCCCGCGTCTCCTTTTTTGTCATTCCCGCGGAGGCGGGAATCTAGAAGAATTATATTTCCTGGATCCCCTCCTTCGAGGGGATGACATGTTTCCTGGATCCCCGTTTTCACGGGGATGACATGTAGTACAATCCGGCCCTTTCGCTCCTTGCACTCCTAGCATTTGTTCGCAAGGAAACGAGTTTTCGAGGAGGTCTAATTAATCACTAAAATTATTACTGATAAAATATTTAGCCTTTTTGATTATGATATTTTTCTTGTCACTGCTAAATTTATCCCAGATATTATACATAATTTTCATACGCTGGTTTTTTTCGAACTTTGCCCTGTGTTTGTTTAAAAACGCCCAGTACAAGTAATTAAAAGGGCAAGCGCCCTCCTCTACTGTTTCAAGTGGATTATATTTACAACTTTTGCAATAATCACTCATTTTATTTATGTATTTTGCACTTGCCGCATATGGTTTACTTGCGACTATTCCTCCATCTCCAAAAAGAGCCATTCCAAGTGTATTAGGCATTTCAACCCACTCAAATGCATCAGAATATACAGCCAAATACCATTCTTGCACCTCTTTAACATCAAGTCCCGCAATTAGTGCAAAATTACCAGTTATCATAAGCCTTTGTATATGGTGCGAATAGGCATGTTCCTTTGTATGATTCACAACCTCCTTTATACAAAACATATCAGTTTGCTGGGTCCAATAAAATTCGGGCAGGGGCACAGTAGCTCCGAGGTAATTTAGTTCTTTATATTCAGGCATAAAATAATTATAAATACCCCTAATATATTCCCTCCATCCTAATATCTGTCTTATAAAACCTTCTGCAGCATTTAACGCAACTTTGCCATTTAGGTAAGCCTCCTCTGCGAGTTTTACAACTTCGATGGGTAAAAGAAGTCCGGCATTTAGATACGATGAGATAAGCGAGTGAAATAAATAAGGTTCATTTCTTTTCATCGCATCTTGGTAATCCCCAAAGTTTACAAGTATATTTTCCACAAAACTCTCTAGCTCGATTAAAGCCTCCTCTCTTGTTGTTGCATAAAAAAATGGCTCAAGATTACCAAAATTTGACGCAAATCTCTCTGGAACTAACTGTAGAACAGACTTTAGTATCTCACTTTTTTTGTGACTAATTCTCTTTGGAATCTGAGTTTGATTATTAAAAGCCCTTCTATTCTCTGAGTCATAATTCCATTTACCTCCTATTGGCTCATTATTATGCATTAAAATATTATATTTCTTGCGCATGGACCTATAAAAATATTCCATCCTTAGTTCTTTGCGAGTAGAAGCAAACTCAGCAAAGTCTTTTGACGTAGCAAGAAATCGATCATCTTCCAGTATAGTTACATGATATTTTTTCGATAAATCTACAAAAAACTCTTTCAAAGCCCAATTGTTTGGATCGGTAACAATTATTTTACTGATATTGTGAGATAAAATAATCGATTCTATATCATTATTAAAATTACCTGTATTGTTTTGATCGTCACATTTTAGGTAAAACACATTGAGCCCCTCGCCTACAAGAGACTCTGCGAACCTACGCGCACTTGCTAGTAAAAAAGCGATTTTCTTTTTGTGATGGTTGATTTTATACAAATCAAAACTTGTTTCATAAAAAACAATTAAATCGTCTTTATTTGCATGTTTTAGAGAAGAGATGGTTCTAGATAGTTGATCGCTAAGTATTAGGCGTGCTGTTACCAAAGATACCCCATATATTAACTCTTGTTCAAGATTATATCGTCCAATGCTCTTGCTAAATTCTCGTGATTAAAGATAAAACCTGCCTCAACTAACCTTTTTGGCAAAACTTTAGTGCTCTTTAGTAATATCTCCCTCCCCATTTCCCCAAATATGAGATTAATTAGAGAAGCAGGTATTGAGAAAAATCTTGGCATACCAAGCGATGAGGCAAGAATATCAGAAAATTGCTGATTCGTGAGAGGTTTGGGAGCTGTAAAATTATATATACCACTTAAATTATCATTTTTTATTATAAAGTTTATGGCTCTACATACATCTTCGATGTGAATCCAAGACATATACTGACGACCATTTCCTAGTGAAGCTCCAAGCCCCAATTTGAAAGGAATAATCATATCTTTTAGAGCGCCTCCTTTGTTCGTTAGTACTATACCGATTCTGATTATACAAACTCTTTTTATATATTCAGTTGCCTTGCTTGCTGCTTTTTCCCACTCAGCGCATAACTCATGGGCAAACCCAGGATCAATTGGCTCAGAATACTCATCAAAGCTTAAGTTATAGTCATTACCATAAAAGCCTATTGCTGACGCATTAATTAACAATTTTGGCTTTACTCTTGCTTCTTTAATATATTCTATGATTCGCAGTGTCGAATCTACTCTGCTTGAGACTAATTTTTTCTTAAAAGATTCGTTCCAGCGCTGCTTATTTATAGGTTCACCTGCAAGATTTATTATAACATCATATTCATCCTCTTCTGACAAAGATTGTTTTAGTGAAATTTTTTTATCTATATCTAAAACTTTTTCTCTTGTATTTCTTGATAAAATATCAATATCACAGTTACTGGAGTTTAAGAAAAATCTGATGAGCTCTTTGCCTATGAGCCCCGTGCCACCTGAAATGAGTATCTTCACTTTTAGTTTTTTTTGGAATCTTGCATCAAGAATAAATTATTATAATATTAACTCAATATATTTTTTTTAGCTATTGCACTAGTTCACTTTATTGATAATATAATTTTCACATAAATAATAAAGAAGGAATATGATGACACAAGATTACTCTTACGACCAAGTAAATTACGAAAGCTATCCTTATCCACAATCCTCCCCTATTCACTTAAGAACTATAGGGGGGGTTTTTGGACTCAACGCTCCTGACCTTGCAAATGCAAGGATTTTAGAGCTTGGGTGCGCAGCTGGAGGTAATATAATCCCTTTTGCGTATATGTATCCAAATTCTAAATGCGTTGGAGTTGAATTATCCAAAAATCAGGTAGAACAGGGCACTAATCTGATTGAAAAACTTGGGATCAAGAATATAGAATTAAAACATATGTCTATTACTGACATTGATGAGTCTTTTGGTGAATTTGACTATATTATAGCTCACGGCGTCTTTTCGTGGGTACCAAGGCTTGTGCAGGACAAAATTCTTGAGATTTGCAGCAAAAACCTCTCTAAAAACGGCATTGCTTACATTAGCTATAATACTCTTCCTGGATGGAATATGATCAAATCTATAAGAGAGATGATGCTATATCACTCACAGGGCTTTAGCGATGAGCGAGAGAAGGTAGTGCAAGCAAGGCTATTACTACAATTCATTAAAGATGCAACGGTAGATAATAACTCAGCCTACTCAAAATTACTACAAACAGAAGCAGAAATGCTTGCCCAGCAGCCAGACCATTATATAAGGCACGATCACATGGAGGACGACAATCATCCGTGTTATTTTCATGATTTTATGGCAAGGGCCAACGAAATCGGGCTCCAATATCTCGGAGATTCATCACTGCCAAGCATGTATTTAGGAAATATACCAAATAAAGCTGCCGAAAAATTAGCAGAGATTAAGGATATAGTGCGAAGCGAACAATATATGGATTATGTAACTAATAGACGTTTTAGATCTACTCTTCTTTGCAAAAGTGATATTGTACTTAATAGAAACTTAGTTCATACAGATATTGAGAAATTTTTTATTACGGCCAATATTACGCCAGAAAAACCTATAAGTGATATCAATCTCGAATCTAACATAGATACAGCGAAATTCTATGCTTACAATAGTAAGGATCAAATGATTTCAACAGCCTCTCCGCCTATGAAGGCTATATTTTATGCGCTTGCAGAAAATTCATGCAAAATGCTTAAAACCGACGAGATTGTAGCACTTGCTGCAAAAAAACTAAAAAATGTTACTGCGCAGCAAATTAAACAGGAGTTCCTAGCAAATGGACTAAAGCTAGTTCTTGCTGGTTATCTTGGTATTAAACTTGATGGACCTGCTTATAAGAGCGAACCAAGTCAAAAGCCTAAAGTTTCTGAGCTTGTTAGAGCTCAGTGTGAATATATGCCGGGACTATGGGTCACAAATCTTAAACACGAGAGAATTGGAATTAACCTACTAGATAAGGTTGCTTTTCGCTATTTTGATGGAAAGCATACTTTAGAGGAAGTTAGAAGCAAGGTTCTTGAAAGAATTTTACTTGGAGAATTATCTATTAATAAAAACGAGCAAAAACTTGAAGATAAAGATGAAATCACCAAGGAATTAACAACGATTTTTGGCTTCCTTGAGGAAAGGCTTAGAAATGCGGCAATACTAGAGTAGCATCAGAGTAATTTTGATTTTTGAAGTTGCTAGCTTAGTGTATGTAGTACATACTATAATTGAGAACTTGCTCAATTATAGTATGTATAGTCTTTTATGTTGAATTAGCTACGTTGTTGACTCGTCGCTCACCTCATACTCATAGGCTTCTCTCCTCGCGCCTAGTATCTAATCCAACCTAAAAGACTATATTAGACATAGGAACATCACGCTTAGTAATACTTTTTAATTCTTAAATTTAATATTATCTGATATTTGTCACTTTAGCAGCAAGGCTATGATAAATAATTTTTTCAAGATCTCCGTCAAGCACGCCCGAAGTATCTGATGTTTCGTAGTTTGTACGAAGATCCTTTACCATTTGATATGGTTGCAAGACATACGACCTTATCTGATGACCCCATCCAATCTCAGTTTTGCTCGAGTTTTGGGCCTCTATGGCTTGCTCTTTTTTCTTAAGTTCCACCTCGTATAATTTAGATTTTAGCATCCTCATAGCTTCAGCCTTATTCTTATGCTGGGATCTATCATTTTGGCATTGAACAACTATATTTGTGGGTAAATGCGTAATTCTTACAGCAGAATCAGTTGTGTTTACATGCTGACCTCCCGCGCCTGAAGATCTATAAGTATCCACTCTTAAATCTTTTTCTTCGATTTTTACATCTATATTATCATCGATCTCTGGATATACCCATGCACTTGCAAAGCTGGTCATTCTTTTGCCAGCAGCATTAAAAGGAGAAATTCTCACGAGTCTATGAACACCTGATTCTGTTTTTAGCCATCCAAAAGCATTGTAACCAGTCACTTTAATCACTACGGACTTAATCCCGGCCTCTTCTCCATCAATTAAGCTTATAATTTCAGCCTTAAACTTTAGTCTCTCTGCAAAGCGTAAATACATTCTCATCATGATTGACGCCCAGTCATGACTCTCAGTTCCTCCTGCGCCTGCATTTATCTCTATAAATGCGGACGCCTCGTCCATTTCGCCAGAAAATAAACATTCAACCTCATATTTTTTCGCGACGTTTTGAAGATCTGACATCTCATATTCGAGATCATTGGTCATAGATTCATCAGATTCTGCTTCAGAGATAGTATAAAGTTCTACTATTTCATTGAATTTGTTACACAGATTCTCGTATTTTTCTAACTTTGCTGATAATATACTTTTCTCTTTGAGAATTCTTTGCGCTTCTTCCTGATTATTCCAAAGCCCTGGATCTTCGATTTTACTATTTAAATTATCTAGATTTTTCTTTATATTATCCGGGTCAAAGAGACCTCGTAAGCAAAGAGATTGTGCTTTGAATTTGATTTTTATTATTTTCGAAATTTGCGCTCATATTATTGTGAAAATCTTCATTTAGTGTTATGATACCAAATCCATTTTTAAGTACTACTTCGTCGCTCGTCGCTCACCTAGCATTTAGTAGGCTTCGCTCCTCGCTCCTAGTATTATTTAATCTGGGATTTGGTATAAACTCTTCAAAAACTTCATAGAAGTTGCAAAAAGCTACTTTTAGATAGTAAATGCTAATTCTACATCAAATACTAATTATTATCAATATAGATGAATCAAGAAAATATAAGAAATTTTGCTATTATAGCACACATCGACCACGGAAAATCTACCCTTGCAGATAGGTTAATTGAGGCCTGTGATGGAATAGAAATAAGAGAGATGCAGAATCAAATACTCGACTCTATGGACATAGAAAAAGAGAGGGGTATAACAATCAAAGCTCAAACTGTGAGACTGAATTACAAAGCAAATAATGGAGAAATTTATCAACTAAACTTAATGGATACTCCAGGACATGTTGATTTTGCATATGAGGTAAGCAGGAGTCTTGCTGCATGCGAAGGATCTCTTCTTGTTGTTGATGCAAGCCAAGGAGTTGAGGCCCAAACACTCGCAAATGTTTATCAGGCAATCGATAATAATCATGAAATAATTCCTATCTTGAATAAAATAGATTTGCCAGCAGCAGAGCCTGATAGGGTGAAAGCTCAAATAGAGGATGTGATTGGAATCGACTGCTCTAGCAGTGTTATGATTTCTGCGAAAACAGGACTTGGAATTAAGGATGTTTTAGAGGCTATCATAACTAGATTACCTCATCCAAGAGGATTAAAAGATAAACCTCTAAAAGCTCTTCTGGTTGATAGTTGGTATGATGCATATCTAGGAGTTGTAATTCTTATAAGGGTATTTGACGGGGTATTAAAAAAGGGAACAAAAATCAAAATGCTCTCGACCGGAGGCTCATATACTATAGACTCTGTTGGTTTCACATCTCCAAAAAAACATTATGTAGATGAAATTTCAACCGGTGAGATGGGCTTCATAACAGCATCAATAAAACAAGTATCGGACTGCAAAATAGGAGATACCATCACAGAAGAAAAAAATCCATGTTTTGAGTCTTTGCCTGGATTTAAGCCGAATTTGCCAGTAGTTTTTTGCGGATTATATCCTGCAGATAGTGCAAACTTTGAACATTTAAGAGATTGTCTTGCGAAATTAAAACTTAACGACTCGAGTTTTGAATATGAAATGGAAACATCATCTGCGCTGGGATTTGGGTTTAGATGTGGTTTTCTTGGGTTACTACACCTTGAAATAATACAAGAAAGACTTGAAAGAGAATACGATCTTGATATGATCACAACAGCTCCTAGCGTAATATATAAAGTTTATTTGCAAAATAAGACCGAGGCACTACACATACATAACCCAGCAGATCTACCTGATATTCAGAAAATTGAATATATAGAGGAGCCATGGGTAAAAGCAACTATAATTGTTCCAGATGAATTTCTTGGAAGTATACTTGCGCTTTGTACTGATAAAAGAGGTTCTCAAGTAGATTTAACTTACGTAGGACAAAGGGCAATGGTAGTATATCGCCTACCATTAAATGAAATTGTTTTTGATTTTTACGATAGGCTAAAGTCTTGCTCAAAAGGTTACGCAAGTTTTGACTGGGTAATGGATAATTACGAACAAAGTGACCTAGTAAAGCTTAGTATACTCGTTAATAACGAGCCTGTAGATGCTTTAGCAATAATCGTCCATAAAACAAGGGCAGAAAAAAGAGGAAGAGAACTCTGCGAAAGGCTTAAAGAACTTATACCTCCGCAATTATTTCAGATAGCTATTCAAGCTGCTATTGGCGCAAGAATTATTGCAAGAGAGACTGTGAAGGCACTTAGAAAAGATGTACTAGCCAAATGCTATGGCGGCGATATCTCAAGAAAAAGAAAGCTTCTTGATAAACAAAAAGAAGGCAAAAAGAAAATGAGGAATATTGGCAATGTTGAAATACCACAGAGTGCTTTTATTGCCGCATTAAAAATCAAAGATTAAAGCCCTGGATCCATAATTATTTTATACTATATACTTCAAAAATTGGCCCTTGAATTTATGATAATGTTTTGTAATGAATATTAGGGCTTGTGGTTATTTATCAGTACTACTTCAATATTAGAACGGCTTTTGCTAAAGAATTAAATAATACTAGTATTTGGTATAATACCAAATCCCATTTTTAAGTACTACTTTGTCGCTCGTCGCTCACCAAGCATGTAGTAGGCTTCACTCCTCGCTCCTAGTATTATTTAATCTGGGATTTGGTATAACATGATCAAATTTATTAATTAAAGAGAAACTCTATGTTTAACAAAACACTGTCAACAACTAATTTTAAAAGATCTAAATCGATGGGCGATCAGCCCGAGATTAATAGCGATACAGAAAATTTTAATCTTTGGAGTCTAACACATGGCCAGCAAGTCGGCCAGCAAGTCGGGATTGAGCCAGATGTTCTCCATACTGTTACCGCGCATACTGCTGTTGCTTTACGCACGAATGCTTTGAACATTCCAAAAGACGGGACAAGTCGATCTGTAAATCAAAGGCCTACGCACCTTGAAGATCTTCCTGTACGTGATGATATGGAGACTGATTGGGATTCTTATATGTATCACAATCTTGTTGCAAAGGAATGCGAAGAATCTAATAATTTTTCAAGAACAGCAACTATTGGAGATTTTAATGTTGATAATAATAGTTATGGATGCACATGCCACCTTTATCCAGAACTTAAACTTGCTGGAAATGATGTTTTTCCATGTCACAATCCGGAATGTAACTGGGCTTGGTTTATTTGAGCGCGAACCACAAGAAATTTTCTCCTCGCAAATAGTCTGAGTATCAACTAAAACTTCCTTTTAAGATTCTCGGTAATATGTGACTATATACATCAAAGCCTTTAGAGGTTGGAATTAGGAATTTAGCAGCACCCATCTGATGAATATAAACAAATTCGTTTTGGATTAAGGTTTGAAGATACTTAAGATTAAGGCATGCTTCTAAATCAATACCAGTCCTAGATTTAAAATGATCATAAGATATGCCTTTTCTGCTCCTTAGTCCCATCATTACTATCTCCTCCGCAACCACATCCAAATCTAATCTATTTCTTGTTTGGATACCATGGCTATTTCGTAAAACCGAATCTAGCCATTTTGTTGGTGAGTGAATCATCATAATCGCATCTGTCATTTCAAGGGTCACTTTTTGTAAACTTGGCGCGCCACTAGAGCTTAGCCTACTATGGGCTCCTGGCCCTATTCCAAGATAGTTTTCATAATTCCAGTATGCTTGATTATGCCTAGATTCAAAACCCGCTTTAGCAAAATTAGATATTTCATATCTTTCAAAATTATGAATTTTAAGTATTTCATTTGTGATTGACAGCATATCTGCCGAAGTCTCATGATCTGGTAATTCAAATTTGCCTTTTTTATGCAAACTATAAAAAGGCGTACCTTTTTCTATAGTTAACTGGTACATTGATATATGATTACTTCCAAAAACAAGAGCTTCATTTAGCTCTCTCTCCCAGTCTAATAAAGTTTGATTTGGCCTTGCATATATTAAATCAAATGAATAATTTTGAAAAATAGCACTTGCTGCTTCTATAATTTTTTTCGCTTTATCTCTACTATGGGTCCTGCCTAGAAATTTTAGAGCTTGATCATCCAAAGATTGGACGCCCACAGACACTCTGTTGATACCAGCATTTTTAAAATCTAAAAATTTCTTCGCCTCACTTGAAGTTGGGTTAGCCTCAAGGGTTATTTCTGCCTCTAAAATTGATGAAATTGAATCGATCTTCTGTAGTATCGAGTAAATTGTACGTGGATTCATTAGGGACGGCGTACCACCACCAAAAAATACAGATATCACAGATGAAGTTACTATAGTATCTCGAAAATATTCTATCTCTTTTAGATAAGCATCCAGCCACCTATCCTCATCAACCTGCCCAAATAAATGACTGTTAAAATCACAATACGGGCATAAACTTAAACAAAAGGGCCAATGTACATAAATTGCGAGAGGTTTTTTAATCGTCAAAGTAAATTTTTATAATTTATCTATTAGTGCTTAGAATAAATACACTATTTTTAAAAATAAAAACATGAAAACTATCAATTTAAAGTTAGATTTGATTAGGCCTGATCAACATAACAAAGAGGTCTTCTTTAACGAAAACCTAAGTGTTATTGATAATTTTATAAGTACAGTAATTTACGATTTTGTAGATACTACCCCTTCTGATGAATTTAAAGATAAAAAATTCATAATGAGAAATGGGCCAAATATAAATAAAATTTGTTTTTGCCCTCACAGGAACAAAGATTGGAGATATTTGGATCCTTATGAAGGAATGATTTTTTTCTTTGTACGAGATAAATCATTCATAATTTTTCTTGATGGAGAATGGAGGGAGAATTACTACAAACTATCTGAACTAAGAGAAGCGGGAGAATCAGTTGCTCCGATGCAGCAGGCATTTGAACCAGCTCATGGAATGCGTGAAAAAGTGCCTGACAAATTTGAAGTTGCATCAGGAGAATATATTGTAAATAAAAAAATCTCTTTCCTATATTTACAAGATAGAGTGAGAATCAGACTACTTCCAGCTAGATTCTCTGTTGTGGAGCTTATAATCAAACAAAATAATGCTAAAATATGTGAAATATATTATGACGCACCTATTATCACGAAGGATCGTCTACCTTATTTTGCCTCTCGAACAAAAAACAACATGGATTATTTGAGACTTATAAAGTTACCAGAAACAGATCATTATCTCGCAGAATCTATAATTAATGACTATTCGTATTAAAATAATTTCACATTTTAGTTAAAGATTTGGATCTTGATTTCTATTTTTATTTGAAAATAGATGCTTAAACGCTTATAATTATCGTAATAGAAAGTTAGCACATAGATGAAAATTGAACATAGGGAACTTGAAAATGCATTAGTCCTTAATAAAATGCATTTTATTATTGGAGGAATTTTACTGATTTTATCATTCATATTATTCTTTTTTCCAGACATGGATAGATTCATATCCGGGCTTTTTTACAGTCAGAACTCTGGTTTTGTTTTGAATAAGAATTTTATAGTTGTAGTTTTGCACGATACGATCCCAACTATTAAAATTATCTACGGATTTATCCTGCTTGGTATTGCGATATTCAAAATACTAATAGACGACGTTACTAAATCTTTATTGTTCTTCACGGTTTTGATCTCTTTAATCGTTGGCCCGGGCATTATAGTAAATAACTTTTTAAAAGATAACTTTGGAAGAGCAAGGCCTCGTGAGATAACAGAATTCGGAGGAATTAAGGAATTTTCTAGGCCATATGTTATTAGCGATCAATGTATCAAAAATTGCTCTTTTAGCTCAGGTCATGCAGCTGGCGGATTTAGCTTTGCTTCCATAGCGTATATCGTGAGCCAAAAATATAGTTTATGCTTTTTTTGGCTTGGCCTTAGTTTTGGCTTTTGCGTTGGTATTGCAAGAATTGTGCAAGGAGCTCATTTTTTAAGTGATGTTTTAGCATCAGGCGGGGTTGTACTTCTCGTGAATTGCTTATTTATGAAGCTATATTTGATGCATATGCAAAAAAAGTAAGCTCTGCGCACTATATGCAAAAGTTATTGGCCTTACACAAGAATTTAGGAGCAATTAAATAAGCCAGAGCTAATATACGAGCGAGAAGTAGAGGCACTAAAAAAGGATTTAGATTTTAAAATAAAAGAACAAAATGTCTAAATCAACCCACATTTATCCTAGTTCAAAGACAAATGTGAGTACGAGCGTGATATGATTGCAGTGGTTTTCCTGCCAAAAAAATAGAATTTTTTTTATTTTTATCATAATTCGATGTTCATTTTTAAAATTTCATGTATATTAGTGTCACTGTCGATTTTTTGGCACTGATTTGTATTGTCATAATGCGAATTCTAACAGTCAAAAAATGAAGTTAGTAAAAAATTTTTATAAGGAGAAAAAAAAATGAAAAAAATTGCTTTAGCTTTAGCATTAATGTTTGCATTTACAACTGGTTTTAGTAGCGTTTTCGCTGCTGAGGCACCTGCAGATAGTTCCAAAGAATTACAAAAGCCTCAAGATCCTTTAGCTCCAACAGAGCAAGAAGGTGAGAGCAAGTAATATCGAGTTTTAGTCACACTTGGGAAAATAAATTACAAGACAGATCAGTGTTGGTACATAATACGACGCGATTCCTTGGATAGTTTTTCACATTTTGACATGAAATATGATATTGTTTGTCTATTAACTATAGATGAAACTTCCACGCATAACACATCATTAGGCTGGAAATTTTTAGCAGAAACCATAAAAACCCTAGATTATTATTCAATATATATCTTAAGGACCAGAGAACGTTTTCGCTGCAAATAATACCAACTCTCAAGAGGTCAAACTCTTCATATGAATTTTAGCTCTTCCACACATGTATATATGAATACGTACGTACTGGTGAATCTAGCTGGAATTCATATTAGATTTAGTTTGGTCATTTAAAAATGGGAGTTGGTATAATACCAAAAGTAAGTTGCTAAGCCCACCATATGTTTGGTCCAGCCGAGCGATAAGATATGTATTTAAATAGGGATTTGGTGTGACTGCTTATAGTGAGGTTGTGCGGGGAGATTTATGATATGCCCGAGGATTTTGCTATACCTTACGTAAGGCAGAGCATTGCAGCTACCATTAGAGTTTCCGCAGAAGTCTATTCATCCACTAAAAATAAAATTTTGATTTTTGGCTGGTGGACCAAACTGGTAATTTCCTGCGCGCCATTACAAACATCACAAAAGATTAATCCTTTGATGATTCCAAGCAAATTCTGACAAAATCAGTATACCCACCAATATGCTTGTCATTGATGAATACAAAAGGCACGGTCTTTTGCCCTGTTTTTGCCTTTAACCAATGATATATAAGATAGTTACTCGTGATGTCCCTATCCTCATACTCTAAATTAGCCAATTCTAGCTCTATTTTTAACTTTTTGCAAAAAATGCAACTTTGTGTTGTAAAGCTTTGAATTTTATGGCCATTGCATGGGCTTTTTGCATATGCCAAAAAACAAAAACCTAACCCGAGTATTATAAGTGATCTTGCGTATCTTAAAGATAAGCAAGAAATTTTGTGAAAAAGTACTAGTATCATTACAAAATTATTAAATAGCCCTCTTTGGAAACTCGCTCCTGGCGGGCAAGTAGCTGGCGCAGGCGGAGCGCAAAAACGCAGCGTTCATGAGGTACGTGAGGATTCTGCTATACTTGCGCGGGCGGCGCAATTGCCTCTAGGAGTAGAGTTTTGAGGAGGGGTCTATTAGATCTCTCCTAAAAACTCTACTCCAAAAAACAATTGCTTCTGCAACGCGAATAGCACCATGATCCTCATATAAATCAGTTACGCCTAGAGGTTACAGCGCTTCCAGCCCTCCTCCCTAGGAACTTACTCGCTGGAGCGAGTTTCCCCGACACGAAGAGGTCTAATGTCTTTCCAAGCTTATTATGGCAAATATTATGGCAAGTTTTGAAAGAATAATACTAACAAAAACAATCATATAATACAATATCCTATTTTTAAATAGTCAAATTAATTGACCCAAACGAATTTAGCGGGACTCAAGCCTTACATATGTATTTATGTGAGCTTTGCGCTTAAGCCCCGCCCTAAAATTCATAAGTCCAGGTTTAATGCTTGGCTTAGGCGTAAAAGATAATCATATTTACTTCTTGTCTATAATACAAGAAGTACTTGATAACGACAAAAAACGCGCAGCTTACAGTAAATTTACGCCTGAAAGGGCCGATAGCCTAACAAAAAGCAATGCTTAAAGTATGCTAACTATTCTTATTTTTAGATTGCGTGAATACCACTATATATGTCTATGAATAATTTTTGAAGAAAAATAATGTATAACTTATGTCAAAATAGGTTACAATTTTCTAAAGGTATTATGATATGGTTAACAAAAATCTACAAAGCTCGTTAAAATATGCGCTTGCAATTGCCGCAGAGTATAATCATGACTTTGCGAGTTTCGAGCATATTCTACTTGCTCTCTTACATGACAGGAAAATAATCAACCTAATGCTTAGGCTTAATGTTGATGTCATAAGCTTATCTGATAAACTTACTGATTACTTTGAATCTACCTCAAAAGGAGAGCAAGAAAAAAACGCTATATATCCACATAGCAAAGGCTTTGACAAAATTATACAAAAACTAGTAATCAAAATTCAATCAAAAACAAAAAGGGAAGTCACGGTTCTTGATTTGCTACTCGAGTTTTTAGATTATAAAGACACATATGCATCAAGAATTTTATGTGCATTTGGAGTGACCAAAGATATGATCATGGCTGAAATTGCAAGAGAAGAGAGAGAGTCAAAAGAGTCTGAATACTTGAGCAAGCAAGATTCAGAAACTACAAATGAGCTACAAAATCTTGCAGAAAAAATCGAGCATACTTTAACAAACGTAAATACAAAAGAACAAAAGGCAAATCAAAGCCTGCTAGAGCAGTTTTGCGTCAATTTGAATAAGAAAGCCAAAGAAGGCGGAATAGATACTCTTATAAACAGAGAAGTTGAGATAGATAGAGCAATCGAAATCTTGAGTCGAAGGCAAAAAAACAACCCACTTTTAGTTGGAGAGCCAGGAGTTGGAAAAACCGCAATTATAGAGGGTCTAGCAGGAAGAATTGCTAAAGGACAAATCTCAGATTATTTTAAAAATTTTACAATAATGTCCTTAGATGTTGGATCCTTAGTAGCTGGCACGAAATACAGAGGAGACTTTGAAGAGAGGGTCAAAAATTTGCTAATTGAGCTTAAAAGCAGAAAAGATGTAATTCTCTTTATAGATGAAATTCACACAATTATAGGCGCAGGTTCAACCACAACAGCATCGCTTGATGCAAGTAACCTTATAAAGCCGGCACTTGCGCGAGGCGAGATGAGGTGTGTGGGATCAACTACATTTAAGGAATTCAAGCAGAATTTTTTAAAGGACCCAGCTCTAGTTCGCAGGTTTCAGAAAATAGTAGTTAATGAACCAACCATAGACGATACAAAGAAAATATTACATGGAATCAAATCATATTATGAAGCGCATCATGGCGTGAAATATCAAGATGAAGCAATAGATGCGGCGGTAAATTTATCAGAACGTCACATACATGATCGCCAGTTACCAGATAAAGCCATTGATCTAATTGATGAAGCAGGAGCATTCAAAAAAATAATTACTAATTCTGCAAAAGAAAAAATCGTCACTGTAAAGGATATAGAGCTTACACTTGCTAAAACCCTTAATATTCCTGCAGTTACAGTATCCTCAAATGAAGCTGAAAAACTGAGGAACCTTGAGTCAGAACTCAAAAAAACAATATTTGGTCAAGATGAGGGACTTGCTCAAATTTGTAGCGCGATTAAAATGGCAAGTGCTGGCCTACGCGACTTTGAAAAGCCCGTTTGTTCATACTTGTTTATTGGCCCAAGCGGAACAGGAAAAACCGCAGTAGCAACAAAACTTGCGGAACTATGCGACATGAATCTTGCAAGATTCGATATGTCGGAATATACAGAACCACATACAATTTCAAGGTTAATAGGTTCGCCTCCGGGATATACAGGACATGATACAGGTGGGCTTTTAACAGACGCAGTATATAATGCGCCATATTCTGTTGTTCTGTTTGACGAAATGGAAAAAGCTCATAATGATATATATAATATTCTACTGCAAATTATGGACTACGGAAAACTTACCGACTCTTCTGGAAAAGTTGTAGATTTTAGTCATGCAATTATAATCATTACTGCCAGTTCTGACGAATCAATTTTGTCTGGTAGTACATTTGGATTCGGAGAAAAAAATAAAGTTATTAAGGATACTGAGGTGCTCAGAGAAGCGGAGAAAAAATTTGCTCCAGAATTTATTGACAGAGTTGATGAAACGATAATATTTAGAACATTATCAAACGATGTAATATTAAAAATCATAGATAAATATTTAGCAGAATTGGAAGAACAACTTGCGGACAAAAAAATACGCATAACAATTTCAGATAATGTTAAGAAATATTTGTATGAAAGTTGCTTTAGTAATAAGGCAGGAGCAAGAAGCTTAGATAGAACAATAGATACTCAGGTAAGGCAGAAAATAGCGGATGATATTTTATTTGGAGAGCTTGCAGAAGGCGGGGAGATATATCTTGAGTGTCAAGATCAAGAGATTATATTTAAGATAAAAAGAGTACTCTAGAAGCATAAGATTAAGGAGGCACAGACCTTGCCCGCATAACCTTATTATACCAAATCTCTAGAATTAAATAATGCTAGGGATTTGGTATAAGCTGATCAGCGCCAGATAGGGTTTATTACCTAACCCCAAGCACTTACATCAATTCTGTCATCGAGTCACCGAACTTTTATAGGGATGACATTAGGACTGGATCTCCTCTTTTGAGTGGATGTTACTGTGATCGTAACTATCATTCCCGCGCCCTTTTTTGTCATTCCCGCGCATGCGGGAATCCAGAAGCATTATATTTCCTGGATCCCCGTTTTCACGGGGATGACATGTAAAACTCACTTGGATGACACCGTAGCATAAGCCCTCACTATTGTCATTCCCGCTGCAACCTTTGTCATTCCCGCATCCTTTTTTTGTCATTCCCGCGGAGGCGGGAATCCAGAAGCATTATATTTCCTGGATCCCCGTTTTCACGGGGATGACATGTAAAACTCACTTGGATGACACAGTAGCATAAGCCCTCACTATTGTCATTCCCGCTGCAACCTTTGTCATTCCCGCATCCTTTTTTTGTCATTCCCGCGGAGGCGGGAATCCAGTCTTTATATTCCCTGGATCCCCGTTTTCACGGGGATGACAAGTTTACAGGATCCCCTCCTTCGAGGGGATGACATCGTAATCGTAACTGTCATTCCCTCGTCTCCTTTTTGTCATTCCCGCATCCTTTTTTTGTCATTCCCGCGGAGGCGGGAATCTAGAAGGATTATATTTCCTGGATCCCCTCTTTCGAGGGGATGACAAGTTTACAGGATCCCCTCCTTCGAGGGGATGACACTGTGATCGTCACTGTCATTCCAGTCTCCTTTTTTGTCATTCCTGCGCATGCGGGAATCCAGAAGCATTATATTTCCTGGATCCCCTCCTTCGAGGGGATGACACCATAATTGTCATTCCTGCTTCCCTTTTTTTTGTCATTCCCGCGGAGGCGGGAATCCAGTCTTTTTTATCTGTCCTGGATCCCCTCCTTCGAGGGGATGACAAGTTTACAGGATCCCCTTATTTCAGGGGATGACACTGTGATTGTTATTAACTACGCAAAGGTGAGTCTGGCTTCAATGCGTGCGGATCATTTAATTTGATCATCTATAAATGGGAATGGTATAATAACTATTGTTGTGGGGCCTTACGTGCTTTATTAACGTAAAAACCAGTTCCAGCTGGAATTAATCTGCCAACTATCACATTTTCTTTTAATCCAACTAAATTATCAACCTTGCCAGCGACTGCAGCTTCTGTTAGCACCCTTGTTGTCTCTTGGAAAGATGCTGCTGAAATAAATGATCTCGTCTGCAAAGAGGCCTTTGTTATACCTTGAAGCACAGGCTGAGCTTTTGCTATTTTAAAACCTTGCTCTTCAGCTTTCTTATTGATTTCCTGGAACTCTACTTTGTCCACCTTTTCACCTGCAAGCAAAGTAGTCTCACCTGGATCAGTAATCTCAACTTTATGAAGCATTTGCTTTATTATCACTTCTATGTGTTTATCGTCAATCTTCACGCCCTGAAGCCTGTATACAGCTTGAATCTCTCTAACCATATATTTTGCTAACTCTTCAACTCCCATGATCCTTAGAATATCTTGGAGAACAGGATTTCCATCAATTATTATATCTCCCTTCTTAACAAAATCGTCTTCATTAACAATAATATGCTTGCCTTTGGGAACCATAAACTCTATTGGCTCTGAACCATCTTCTGGATGAATTACAATTCGGCGTTTCGATTTAAAGTCCTTCCCAAATTCAATTCTTCCATTAATCTCTGCTATCACTGCATGATCTTGAGGTTTACGAGCTTCCACTAGTTCTGCTACCCTCGGCAATCCACCAGTGATATCTCTAGTTTTGGACGACTCACGCGGAATACGAGCTATAATATCCCCTGAGCTCACAGTAGCTCCATCCTCAACACTTAAGATAGCATTCACAGGCATATAGTATCTCGCCTCTAAACCATTTGATAATAATATTGTTTCATTATTCTTGTCAGTTATATGCACTCTTGGCCTTAGATCAGCCCCCCTGCTAATCTGCCTTGATTCTACGATTACTTTACTTGTAATACCAGTTGCATCATCAGTTATATCTCTAACAGATACGCCATCAACAAAATCATGGTATACTACTTTACCTGACTTTTCTGTGATAATCGGTATTGTGTATGGATCCCACTCTGCTATTCTCTGACCCCTTTTAACTATCTGAGCATCATCAACGCAAAGTTTGGACCCATAAGGCAGCCTATGTCTAGCCTTTTCTTCTCCTTTAGCATCAAGCTGCAATATCTCGCATGCCCTGCTCATGATGATTTTATTTCCAGAAGAATCTAATACTATATTTTTGTTTATAATTTTTATCGTAGAGTCAAAAGATGCCTCAATAGATGATACTTCTGCCCTCCTTGTTGCGGCACCACCAATATGGAATGTTCTCATTGTTAACTGAGTCCCTGGCTCTCCAATCGATTGCGCAGCTATTACTCCAACAGCCTCACCCACTGAGACTAATTCTCCAGTAGACAAGTCGCGGCCATAACATTTTGCACAAATGCCTTCTTTTAGTTCGCATGTGAGAACTGACCTTACTTTTATAGAATCTAGCCCAGCAGTTTCTATTGCCTCCACAGCATTTTCATCAATTAAATATCCAGCCTTTACTATCTCCTCTGAAGTAATAGGGTGAGATATACTATTGACTGTTGTCCGACCTAAAATTTGATCCTTAAGAGAAACGATTACCTCACCACCCTCAATTATAGGCATTATTATAATACCCTGATCAGTACCACAATCATATTCTGTTACTATGCAATCCTGGGCAACATCCACTAACCTTCTTGTTAAATAACCAGAGTTAGCGGTTTTGAGCGCGGTATCCGCAAGACCTTTTCTAGCGCCATGGGTAGAGTTAAAATATTCTAAAACTGTTAATCCCTCTTTGAAATTAGAGATAATTGGGGTCTCTATAATTTCGCCAGATGGTCTTGCCATTAAGCCTCTCATCCCTGCCAATTGTTTGATCTGAGCCGGTGAACCCCTTGCGCCAGATGCTGACATCATGTATATGGAATTAAATCTTGAATGACCTGAGTCATCACGTGTATTACTTAACTCAGAAATTTCAGACATCATATCAGTTGCGACCCTGTCCGTGCAACGAGACCAAATATCAATTATTTTGTTATATTTTTCCCTATAAGTAATAAAACCTTCTGAGTACTGATGCTCAAATTCTTTAACCTCATTCAATGTTTCATTGATATGTTTAGCTTTAGTCTTAGGCACAACCATATCATCCATTCCAAATGATATACCAGAGCTACAGGAATATTTAAAACCTAAGGACATCAGCCTATCTGCAAAAATGACCGTCGCTTTTTGTCCGCAATGCCTGTAAACAATATCAATCACGCTAGAAATATCTTTTTTCGTCATAGCCTTGTTGATAATTTTAAAGTCCAAGTTTTTATTTATTGGCAGTAGTTCACCTAGAATCAACCTGCCTGGCGTAGTCTCAACTAGAGTTTGAATTGGTTGATCATTAGCGTTAAGCACATCCATTCTATATTTTATTTTTGTATGAAGCTTAATTACGCCGTTAAATAAAGCATGATGTATTTCATCCATCTTTGAGAAAAACTTACCCTGACCTGGCTCTCCATCAAGTTCAGAGGTTAAGTAATATAAACCCAAAACTATATCTTTATCCGGAACAATTATTGGTTTTCCATTTGCTGGACTTAGTATATTATTCGTAGACATCATTAACACTCTTGCTTCCAGCTGAGCCTCTATGGACAGAGGAATATGCACCGCCATCTGGTCTCCGTCAAAATCAGCATTGAAAGCTGCGCAAACAAGAGGGTGCAGCTGTATGGCCTTGCCTTCTATTAAAGTAGGCTCAAAAGCCTGTATTCCAAGCCTATGCAGAGTTGGAGCTCTGTTGAGCAGCACTGGGTGCTCTCTGATAACTTCCTCAAGCACATCCCATACTTCAGGCTTTTCAGATTCAACCATTTTTTTCGCGGCCTTTAGGGTATTAGCCAATCCATATAACTCAAGCTTGGCGTAAATAAATGGCTTAAATAGCTCTAGTGCCATCTTTTTTGGAAGTCCGCACTCATGCAATTTGAGTTCTGGGCCCACTACTATCACTGATCTTCCGGAATAATCAACTCTCTTACCTAAAAGGTTTTGACGGAACCTTCCCTGTTTACCTTTTAGCATGTCACTGAGGGACTTAAATGGCCTCTTGTTATTATTTTTAACAACCCTTCCTCTACGACCATTATCAAACAACGCATCCACAGCTTCTTGAAGCATTCTTTTTTCATTTCGCGTGATTATTGAAGGTGCGTTAAGCTCGAGGAGTCTCTTTAAACGATTATTCCTGTTAATCACTCTTCTGTATAACTCGTTTAAGTCAGAGGTTGCAAACCTGCCGCCATCTAGCATTACTAGGGGCCTTATTTCTGGTGGTATTACAGGAAGCGCTTTCAGCACCATCCATTCTGGCTTATTCTGGGAAGCTAAAAAATCTTCAACTAGCTTTAAACGTTTTACCAGTTTTTTTCTTTTGGATTCAGAATTAGTCTCTGACAATTCAACTCTTAAGGACTTTTGTAATTCCTCAAGGTCTAATTCTTTAAGCAAATACTCAAGAGCCTCAGCTCCTATTAAAGCTTCAAAACTATCCTCTCCAAAATCATCTTGCGCTTTTAAGTAAGCTTCGTTTGATAAAACTTCGTTTTTACTTATTGGCGTTAGACCAGGTTCAACCACTATATAAGCCTCAAAGTAAAGAATTTTTTCTAGATCCTTAAGTGTCATATCTAGCAATGTGCCTATTCTAGATGGAAGTGACTTTAGGAACCATATGTGCGCAACAGGCGAGGCCAGTTCTATATGGCCCATTCTTTCCCTACGAACTCTAGCTGTAGTGACCTCTACTCCACATTTTTCGCACACTATACCTCTATATTTCATGCGCTTATATTTACCACAGAGACACTCATAGTCTTTCACGGGACCAAATATTCTAGAGCAAAATAAACCATCTTTCTCGGGCTTGAACGTACGGTAATTAATGGTTTCTGGCTTAGTTACTTCGCCATAAGACCAAGACCTTATTTGCTCAGGACTTGCTACATTAATTCTCAGTAAATCAAATTGCTGGACATTACTAACTTGCCCATAAAAATTCACTAACTCTGCCATAAACCACTACCTTTCTTATTCCTTTGAGATTTCTTCGCTATCTAATTGTATATTCAAGCACAAAGATCTAAACTCTTTTATCATAACATTAAAAGACTCAGGTATTCCTGATTCGAAATTATTATCGCCTCTAACTATAGATTCATAGATCTTAATTCTACCAGACACATCATCAGACTTTACAGTCAACATTTCTTGCAAAGTATATGCTGATCCGTAGGCCTGAAGAGCCCAGCACTCCATCTCACCAAATCTTTGACCACCAAATCTTGACTTACCACCAAGAGGCTGCTGTGTTACTAAGCTGTAAGGACCTATTGATCTTGCGTGAATTTTATCGTCAACTAGGTGATGTAATTTGAGCAAATATTTATACCCTACTGTTACTTCCCTATCAAAATACTCGCCCGTTCTTCCATCTATTAGCCTCGTTTGACCTGTTTCAGATACACCTGCAAGCTTTAGCATATCCTTAACATCTGCCGCTTTTGCACCGTCAAATACTGGCGTTGCAAATCTTATGCCCTTTTTATTTAAATTGCACTGTTCTAGTATCTCTTCATTAGATAAAGACTCAATTTCCTTAACGAACTCGTCGTTTCCTCTATAAATCTCTAGCAAAAGCTTTCTCGCTGGCTCTATATCTATGTTTTCGCCTTTAAATTTGTGAGCAAGCTCTGACAATTTTTTACTCAGCGAGAATCCTGCCCAGCCAAGATGAGTCTCAAGAATCTGACCAATATTCATCCTTGATGGTAAACCTAAGGGATTTAACACAACATCAACAACTGTCCCATCTTCGAGAAAAGGCATATCTTCTTCAGGAAGAATTCTTGATATGACGCCCTTGTTACCGTGTCTTCCTGCCATTTTATCACCAGGTTGCAGCTTGTGCTTCGATGCAACAAAGACTTTCACTACTTTTAGTGCGCCTTGAGGTAAATCATCCCCACTTTGAAGCTTTTCTATTTTTGACTGTAAAGTTTTATTTAGTCTTTGCTTAACATCGTCGTAATTCCTTTTAATCTGCTCAAGCTCATTCATGATCTCTGCGTCAGGAACAACAAGTTGCCAGTACTGGCCCTGAGTGAGTTTTTGCAAGAGTTCTTTAGTAATTTTTTCGTTTTGCTTTACCGATTTTGGACCAGAAACTATAATCTGATCTAGTAATAATGAATGTAGCTTCTTATAAACAAATCTATCGATTATTGACAGCTGATCATCTCTATCCTTTGTAAGTTTTTCGATTTGCTGTCTTTCAATAGCGATCGCCCTTTCATCTTTATCGACTCCTCTTCTGCAAAATACTCTCACCTCAACTACAGTACCCTGTACCCCAGGAGGAACATGCAGAGAAGAATCTCTTACGTCGCCAGCTTTTTCTCCAAAAATTGCACGCAGCAACTTCTCTTCAGGGGTCATAGGCGATTCACTTTTAGGCGTGATTTTACCCACAAGTATATCGCCAGGCCTTACCTCAGCTCCCACGTGCACAATACCTACTTCATCTAAATGGCTAAGACTCTCATCACTGACATTTGGTATATCTCTAGTAATTTCTTCTGGCCCAAGCCTTGTATCTCTTGCTATTATTTCAAACTCCTCTATGTGAATAGAAGTGAAAACGTCATTTTTAGCTATCTTTTCAGATATAAGAATTGAGTCCTCAAAATTATATCCACTCCAAGGTATAAATGCCACCAATACATTCCTTCCTAGAGCTATCTCCCCATTTTCGGTACTAGGACCGTCAGCAATTATATCACCTTTTGTTACACGATCTCCCACTGCAACAAGAGGCTTTTGATTTATGCATGTATTATGGTTTGATCTTTGAAACTTTTGGAGGTTATAAATATCCACCTCAGGAGAACCCTTTTCTTTTGCTCCTTCAGTACTTACTACGATTCTTGTTGAGTCAACTCTATCAACAATTCCATCATTTAGCGCAACAATAACTGCACCTGAATCTTTTGCGACGACTCTCTCAACTCCTGTACCAACCACAGGAGCCTCGGTTTTAAGTAATGGCACAGCCTGTCTTTGCATGTTAGATCCCATGAGCGCTCTATTTGCATCGTCATTTTCTAAAAATGGAATCAAGGAAGCGGCCACGGAAACAACCTGCATAGGTGTTACATCCATAAGATCTACCTCTTCAGGCAAAGCTAGGACAAAATTTGAATTAAATCTACAGTTTATTGAGTCACTTAGCAATTTACCCTTTTTATCTACAGGTATGTTTGCTTGCGCAATTTTGTAATTACTTTCGTCTATAGCTGAAAGATATACAACTTCATCCGTTACGAACCCTTTGTTTACTTTCCTATATGGACTTTCGATAAATCCATATTTATTAACTCTGGCGTAGGTAGCAAGTGAATTTATCAGACCTATATTTTGACCCTCAGGTGTCTCGATCGGACAAATTCTTCCGTAATGAGTTGTATGAACATCTCTAACCTCAAAGCCTGCCCTATCTCTACTAAGCCCCCCAGGACCGAGAGCAGATAATCTACGCTTATGCGTTACTTCAGACAGCGGATTAGTTTGATCCATAAACTGAGAAAGTTGAGAAGAACTGAAAAATTCCTTAACTATGGTTGTCAGAGATTTAGAATTGACAAGATCGTGAGGCATTACTGCGTCTATTGAAACCGAAGCCATCCTTTCGAGTATAGCTTTTTCCATTCTGACTAAACCTAACCTAAACTGGTTCTCTATAAGCTCTCCTACTGACCTTACTCTCCTATTACCTAGATGATCAATATCGTCAGTATAATTTTTACCATCTTTAAGCTCTACAAGAACTCTCACTATATGCAAGATATCTTCTTTTGTTAGAACGCTATGTTCTATTGGAACAGATAAGCCTAGTCTTGAGTTTAACTTAATTCTTCCAACCTCAGAAAGATCATATCTTATTGGATCAAAAAATAAAGATTCTAGTAAATTTTTTGCTGTTTCAAAAGTTGACGGCTCACCTGGTCTTAGTACCCTAAATATATCAAATAAAGCTTGTTCTTGATTTTCGTTTTTATCGTGATTAATTGTATTGCGTATATATGGTCCACGACTTGATGAAATATTTAATAATTTTATCGTATCAATAGAAAGCTTCGATATAACAGCAAGTAATTCTTCTGTGACTTCCGCGCCTATTTTTGCAAATACTTCATTTGTAGATTTATCTCTAAGGTCTTCTGCTAAATATCTACCTAACATCTCCTCTGGTTTTACCAAAATTGTCTTTAGGCCGTCGGCAGCTAGTTTTTTTGCAACTCTAGTGTTTAATTTACTGCCCGCTGAGAGCACTGTCTTTTTATCCTCAGAATTAATTAAGTCAGAAGATATTCTTTGTGATGAGTATAGTTCAGGGGTAAAATCAGTAATCCAATCTTCTTCTTTTTTTGTGTAAGAAGTGTACTCATAATAAAATGAATAAATGTCCTCCACAGCGAGACCAAGAGAAAGCAACAAAGTCGATACAGGTAGTTTTCTTTTTCTGTCAATTCTAAAGAATATTAAGTCTTTAGCATCAAATTCAAAATCAAGCCATGAGCCTCTATAAGGTATAACTCTTGCATTGTAAAGTAATTTTCCAGAGGAGTGCCCTTTTCCCTGATCATGATCAAAAAAGGCGCCTGGAGATCTGTGCATTTGTGAGACTACTACTCTCTCGGTACCGTTTATTATAAAAGTACCGTCTTTAGTCATTAAAGGTATATCTCCCATGTATACATCTTGCTCTTTAATGCCTCGTATCTCTTTTGAACCTGATTCTGGATCTACGTCCCAAACTATTAACCTTAATGTTGCTTTAAGGGGAGCAGCAAAACTTACTCCTCTTTGCCTTGATTCTTCAACATCATATTTAGGATTGTCTAATTCGTATTTAACGTAATCTAATGTAGAGAAATTTACAGGATCTTGAATAGGGAATATTGAACTAAAAACAGCGTGCAAACCTTTATTAGACCTTTTGTCCGCTTGTACTCTCAGTTGTAAAAAAGAATCCTCATATGATTTTTTTTGGAGCTCGAGTAGATTTGGCATCGAAGCGACCAAATTGATTTTGCCAAAGTTCTTTCTTGTTTGAATGTTTTTATCGAAATTTTGAATCATTATAAGCTGCGCTTTTTGGTTTGCCGTGTTTGGGTCTAGAATTTAAGTTAAAATCCAAAGACTAGGAACTCAGATCTATGCATTACAAAAAACAAACAATATTAGTAAATATTTGTAAGTAATATGCGCAAATTGATTTCATTAATTTATGAAAAAAATACAAATATCTTAAGTGATATTTCTGTTTAGATGAGAGTTCTTTGTATATTGCCTAGTAAAGAATTGCGTATCTAGTGTTGAAACTATATTATGTTGAGTAGCTTTGTTGCAAATCTATTGAATCAAAATGAATAGTTTTGTTGTTAAACAATTCTAATATAGGCAATAAATCACTACTTAAGCTCTACAGAAGCACCAGCTGCTTCGAGTTTTGCCTTAATATCCTCGGCTTCTTGCTTTGATACTGCAGTTTTGACATTTTGAGGAGCTCCATCAACAAGATCCTTAGCTTCTTTGAGACCTAAAGATGTTATCTCTCTAACTACTTTAATAACATTTATCTTATTTGCCCCAGAACTTACTAACCTTACATCAAATTCAGTCTTCTCTTCAACTGCTTGTGCTGATGCAGCAGGACCAGCTTGCATCACCGCCATTGGTGCAGCTGCTGTTACTCCCCAGTGTTCCTCTAATTTTTTTGAAAGCTCTGCGGCTTCTAGAACTGTTAGGTTTGATAGTTCGTCTATAATTTTTTGTAAATTAGTCATTTTATACCTTATTTTTTATTTTTTTGAATATTCGTTTATCACTCTTGCAAGCTTAGAAGCTGGCGCGTTTGTTAATGATACAATCTTTGATGGTACAGCACTAATGACACCAACAATCTTAGATCTAAGCTCCATTAAAGATGGTAAATTTGATAGTTTCAATACCAGTTCTGAGTCAACAGGCTCCTTATCTAAAAAACCTCCTGAAATTTTCAAAGCATCGTTTTCTTTAGCAAATTTTGCCACAACTTTTGCAGAACTTACAGGTTCTTCAGAATATACTATTGCCACTGGTCCCTTAAAGAGATTACCAGCTCCGTTGATGCCAGCTTTTTCTGCCGCTATCTTAGAAATAGTGTTTTTTACAATTTTATATCCAGCTCCCTCATTGATCAATGAGTTTCTCAGATTATTCATTTGACTCACGGTTAGTCCATGATAATGTGTAACTACAATAAAAGAGTTTTTTTTGTATATATTTTCTAATTCAGCTACTGAATTTATTTTTTCTGCCCTATTCATTTTGTTTTTTGATTAATTTGCTATAAATTCACTAAAAGTTCGTTAAGATCTATTTTTAGAGATGGGCCCATTGTAGATGAAAGATGCGCTCTTTTTAAATAAACTCCTTTTGATCCAGATGGCTTAGACTTGTGTACAGTTGATACAAAGGCTTTTAAGTTTTGCATTAAAGCTTCTGTAGTAAATGAAAGCTTGCCAAGTCCAGCCTGGATTATGCCAGCTTTTTCTACTCTAAATTCAATCTGACCGTTTTTCGCATTTTTTACAGCAGTCTCTAAATCATTTGTCACTGTGCCAAGTTTTGGGTTAGGCATTAATCCTTTAGGCCCTAAAATTTTAGCAACACTTCCGATCAATCCCATCATATCGGGCGATGCTATACACACATCAAAATTTATTACCCCTGACTTTATAGAATCAATAAGCTCCTGACTACCTATTATATCGGCTCCAGCATGCTTTACAGATTCTATCTTTGATTCTTTGCAAAAAACAGCTACTTTTACATCTTTTCCTGTTCCCGCTGGCAGGACAACTGTACCTCTTACCATTTGGTCTGAGTGCTTCGGGTCTAAACCTGTGTTCAATGCTACCTCTAGTGTCTCATCAAATTTAGCCAGTTTTTCACTCTTCAAAAAATCAATAGCGTCCTGGGCTAAATATAAAGTACCTTTATTTACTTTTGACTTTACTATAGATAATTTTTTTCCAGATTTTCTTTTTTGCACAATCGGCTTCATTTTATTACCTCTATTCCCATTGATTCAGCCGATCCTGCTATGATCCTCGCTCCAGCATCTATGTCTCTTGCATTTAAATCTGCCATTTTAATTTTTGCTATTTCTTTACAATCTTCGAAGCTTATCTTTGCTACTGCTGAGTCTTTTTTTGTCGCAGCTGAACCTTTTGTTATTTTTGCAAATTGCTTGATATAATAAGTTGCTGGAGATGTTTTTAAAACAAAAGTAAAACTCTTGTCCTCGTAAGCAGTAATCTCAACTGGGATTGGGGTTCCAGGATTGTATGACTGAGTACTTGCATTAAAAGCTTTGCAAAATTCCATTATGTTCAAACCCCTCTGACCCAAAGCTGGTCCTATTGGCGGAGAAGGATTTGCTTTGCCAGCTTGTAATATAAGCTTAATTTTTCCCGCGACTTTTTTCTTCGACATATTAAATTTTAAATGTAATTATTGACGTTCTACTTGATTAAAAGAAAGATCTATTGCCGTAGGTCTTCCAAAAATTGATACAGAAACCTTTAGCTTCATTTTTTCGATATCTACTTGCTCTATAATGCCAGTAAAGGATTCGAAAGGTCCATCAATTACCTTCACTTTTTCACCTTCTTCATATATTTTTTTTGCGGACATAAGCAAAGGATTATCATTTATCTTTTGCATAATTTTTCTTATTTCCGCCTCTGGAACAGGAGAAGGTTTGCCCTCGTTACCCAGAAAACCACTAACTTTATTAGTTGATTTTATAATGTGCCAGGATTCATCATTCAGTATCATTTTGATCAGAATATAACCTGGTAGTATTTTTTTTTCTGCGCTGACTTGCTTTCCTCTTTTAATTTCAGATACTAAAGCTGTAGGCACTAGTATTTCTTCAAAATATGATTCCATATCTTTTTTTTGAGCTTGCTCTAAAATACTTTCCCTTATTTTTTTTTCAGATCCTGCATGAGCATGAATAATATACCATTTAGACTGCACTTTATTTCTTCCGACTAAATTCCAATTTTGAGTAAATAAATTATAACTTTACTTATAGAATAATCTAAAAGCAAAATAATAAAACTAACGAAAAATACAGACGCAAACACCATCAACACAGAGTAAAAAAGCTCTTGATTAGTTGGCCATGAAATTTTTCTTATTTCTTGCTTAACTTGCGTATAAAACTTATTTATTTTTGTAAACACTTTCTATCCTCTAGTACTGGCAGGAGTGACAGGCATCGAACCCGCAACCTCCGGTTTTGGAGACCGGCGCTCTACCAATTGAGCTACACTCCTAGCATACTTCGCTAGAAAAATCAAGAAGTTTTTCTAGCGAGTATTAAAAAAGGTCTCAAAACTCAGTAAATAAACTTTGGTCGTCTTTTTTATAAATTTTCCTCAAAAAATCGTTTAATTCAGCTCTTCATCTCTAACTTTATGATTTGCGATTAATCTCTTAAGTAAAGTAAAGTTTATCTACTTTTTCTATTGCTTCATTAGAACTCTTCAAAACTCTCTCCTAGGTCACAAGCTCTCGGACCACGCGGGGAGCCCAAAACCTCAGAGTACATGAAGTACACAGGAATCCTTCTATAGTCTTTTAGGTTGGATTAGATACGTTGTTGACTCGTCGCTCACCTAATACTCATAGGCTTCTCTCCTCGCGCCTAGTATCTAATCCAACCTAAAAGACTATACCTCTAGGGCTTGAGGCGCGACTGCCTCTAGGAGTAGAGTTTTTATGAGAGGTCTATTATGTCTTCAAACATAAGCTATTCTCTGGTCTGTAATTTTGTCTCCAAAAAAAAGCTTTTTCTCATATAGCAAAAGTTTATTGATGTTCAAATATCAAAAGCTGATTTGTTCTAAAAAACTCTAGGCTCTACTTATAGATTAACTTTGGATACCTAAGACAAAATTTGATTAGATCTCTTCAAAACTCTCTCATGCTTGAGAATTGCTAAGCCTTGCGCAAGGATAGCGGATCGTCATTAGCAATAAGTACACCCCGGTCCTTTAACTCCGCATGATTTTATCACTTCTTTAGCGGAAGAGAGTTTCGAAAGAGATCTATTCTTAATCATCAAATTCAGTTACAAGAACTTCAGTTAAGTTCGCCTGTGCGCGCGTATTTATATACATTATTTATATATACATAAACAAGCTAGCCCTAAAATCCATATGAAAATTTAATTCTAGAGTTGGTATAATATCATCTCAATCTAAGTATTTTAGGTTTAATGACAATTTTCGCATTAAACATAAGGATAATATCATTACTACACTATTTCAATATTTTTGCAACAACTCCCGCTCCGACTGTTCTTCCGCCTTCTCTTATGGCAAATCTGAGTCCAGTTTCCATGGCAATTGGTGCTATTAGTTTTACCGTGAGGTTCGTGTTATCTCCTGGCATGATCATTTCTTTTCCTGCTGGGAGCATTATTTCTCCT
>JANRKH010000045.1:0-47464 GCA_033763595.1 Rickettsiaceae bacterium | reverse complement strand
ACGAGATAATTCATCTTTAGTAGTTTCTATAGACTTAACTGGTACTTTGTTAGTATTTGCCTCGAATTCTTCTTTTTTATTAGGTAGATTCTGATCTTGTAGGTTCTGACTTGACAGATCCAGATCTTGTAGATTCTGATTCTGTAGATATTTAGTAAATATTTCTATATTATCTTTATTGATATTTTGATCGGACGAACAGATAAGCTCTTTGTTATTGCCGAGAATTAGGAAGTGCGTATCTTCATCGCCAAAATCAAAGTTTATTTTACTAATTAATTTATCAGTATCGATCCCTGCAGATATTATACCTATAAAATCACCCTTTGTATTTGTGATGCCAAATCCAGCAGGGATCCCAATATTTTCAGAATAATTTTTCGGCGCAATTGCTCTAGCTGCCACGGCTGAAATATGAAGCTTCCATGGCTCCTTGGGCGCAAGCGTCATCCATTCTCGCTCGTTTTTTTTGACAAGCACAGTTTCTTTAAATGCACCCTCTGACACATTAGCAAGAACTTTTCCATTTGGATCAACAAAATCGAATTTTGTGTATGTCGTAATATCATCACCGAGTTGCGCAACAAGGTAGGTTTTTTCAAGAATGTCTCCTATAGTTTTAGGATTAACGTGATCGAGGCGCGAGATTTTACTAGCGACCAAATTAGAAAATTTATCCATATAAGTAAAGTTTGAGCTAAGTCTAATACTTATCCTTCTTGATTTATCAAAATTTGATCTTAATAAATCTTTTTGAAATTCACGAAGGCTTGAGTAGTAAATAATTGAGCAAAAAACACAGATAATTACTGGTAAGGTTAGTAAGAAATAATTATATAATTTATATAAATCTTTAGTCATTTTTATGTCTAGATTAAGTTAATATGACCAAATATACATTAATACAAAAACAACACTAATATGTAATTTATACTTTTTTTGCAATTATATAAATATTTTTAGCTAGTTCATCATATTTGTAAAATGGGTAACAAGGAAAGTTACTACTCAAAATTAGCGATAGCAAAACATCAAAACTCTGTTTAGTGTTAGATCTAGATGTTTTATATGGATGATCAATAGAAACTACTCCATGCTTTATAATCTTTAGCCCAGATGATAATATATCTTCCTCAAACTCTTGTTTAGTATGAACATGACCGAGATTATAAACTAATCTTGTTCCATCAGACATGATATAGTAAACATCGCCCTCGTCCACAGCAACACCAAGAGTTGCTTTTATTTTTTCAGCTAAGACATGATGGCCATGAGTGATGGTATCGCGGTATTGCCTCCTTAGTAAACTATATGTAATATGTTCGTTAGGAAAAGATTTAGGCGTTAGCACTGTCATTATCACTTCTCCTTCTCGAGTTAGTAACGATTCGAATGCCTTAATAACCATTCTTTTATTCATTTTGCCCTGTATGTGTGAGATAGGACAATAAATAGATAATATCGCATCAATTTGCCCATTGGTGAAGTAGGTAATATTCTCAAGAGCCGCATCTACTTTATTATTTAAAAATTTAACTTCTATATTATTCCTTACAAGAGTATCTATAATAGACATATCTTTAGGGTGATCTTTGGGCTTTGTATCGATTATATTATCGTTACTATTGTCATCTATAGATATAAAGCCATTTTGTTTTAGATTATTGATAAACTCGCGAAGACCTACAATACTTGGATCATATGCTATTATCTCGAATTTAGTTTTAGTGTGTTTTGAAGCAAATTTCTCTATTACTGGAAAGATTCTCCCGTCACCACATCCAAAATCTAATATTCTAAATATATTATCACTATTGGTATTTTCCTTAGTTTTGCTTGACTGTAATTTCGATCGAAAGAAAGAGAATATAGAAGAATACTGACTCTTAAACTTTTGCTTAAATACTCTTTTAAGTAAAGATGTAATTATAGTATATTCTCTATATATTACTCTATTCTTTCCAAATCTTTGATTATAAAGTGAGTTACTAGAGCCCGTATAATATATATCATACTGCTTATCTATATCGTTTTTTATCATATTTTCTTGTAGAGATTATTCTGCTTTGTATATTTAAATCTTGTCTTTTGTGAATTATACCAAATCCCATTTTTAAGTACTTTCTTCTAGCTCGTCGCTAAAGGCTTATACGAGAGTAGGCTTCGTGACTTGCTCCTAGTATTATTTAATTCTAGAGATTTGGTATTATATACAAAATGTTAACAAAATTTAATCTAATTTCGAGTAGGAATATAGAAACTCTCTTGCAAAAAGTAAAGAAAAATTAATGATTTTTGGTATGGTGCTAGCGATAAATTTTTAGAGGATAAATACGGGGGGCAACTCGTTAGCCAAAAGTTTTTGATTTATTGGTCTTTTAGCTGTTTGTTTGAGACATTTTGCCAAATATCATTTTTAAATTCTTAAAGGATATCTCATAGCTCAAGGCTATAATATAGTAGCTTTTTTACTTGCTCCTAGAGTATTATTTAATCATTTGATTCTATGTTATAGTCTTTTATGTTGAATTAGCTACGTTGTTGACTCGTCGCTCACCTAATACTCATAGGCTTCTCTCCTCGCGCCTAGTATCTAATCCAACCTAAAAGACTATAGTTTTGGGTTTTTTCGATGTAGATTCTATCATTGTCTCTGAGGTCGATAGATTTGATATTATTCCCGAATAATTTTCCTTCTTTATCTAGCTTTATTAAATATCTATATTTATCCAAAAAAGAATCTTCTGGCATTTTGACATTTATATTTTCCTTTAAGTTTATGTCCCATCTTCTTTTGCCGAATCTCACAGCATTAACGATTTTTTTTGCGAAGTTAGGATTCGAATTAATGTCTTCTAATAATTTTGCAGCATATATGTTTGCATCTTCTCCGACTACATGAATTAAATTTTTGTAATTGGACGCATATACATCCTGCAGCACCTTGCCATCTTGATCTATAACATGTAATTTTTGATGCATTTGCCAAATTGCTACCGCATCTCTTTCTTTGATATTAATCACTATCTTATTTGGAAGCTTTCTTTGAATTATTGCATGCTTTACCCATCTATTATTTTCGAGCGATTGTCTTGCATGGTTTAAATTGATGTGGAATATAGGAGTGCCAACATCTGCATTTAGCGCGCTTGTGATTTCAGCACTTGTGAGATTTTTTTGACCTCTTATAACTATTTTTTCAAGGCTGTAGCCATAATCTTGCGTAAATTCTGCAAACTTACCAGATAAATCAAAAATATTTGGCGAGATAAAGTTGATCGCGGTGAGAATTATAAGCGTGATGAGAAAAAGTAACTTAGCGCTTGTCATTAATCTACTATAAAATATAGCTACTTTACGTTTTAAAGTTATATCTATAGGATTTGATGTTTTTGCCGATTTTTTTATACTTGCTTGCACTCTATTAATCTCCGAATTTAGCACCTTCTACAAGTGTTTTTACAAGCTCGTTAAAGCTTATACCTTTGTAAGCTGCGATTTCAGGGCAAATAGATGTTGGAGTAAAGCCTGGGTGAGTATTTATTTCAAGTATGTATAAATCATGCTCTTCTTCACAGTAAATAAGCTCTACTCTTGCAAGGCCTCTGCATCTGAATATCTTATATATTTTTTCACTTATAGTTTTTGCTTTCTCGTAAATATTACTTGGAATATTTGCTGGTAATATATGCTCTGCAAAACCTTCGGTGTATTTTGTATCGTAATCGTAGAATCTTCTTTTGAGTAGTTTGATTTCAAGTACATCAAGTGCCACTCCGTTTAACACTGCGACCTGTAGCTCCTTGCCTTTGATGTAATTTTCAACTAGCACCTCATCTCCATACTCAAATTTATAGTCGCTAAATTTAAAATCATCTCCTTCAAATACCACCTCAATACCAATGCTTGATCCTTGCGAAAAAGGCTTTATAACATATGGTCTTTTAATTGGATCTGATGATAAATTTTCTGCTTTACTAACGATTATGCTCATGGCGCTTTTTAAATTATTCGCGCTGAGAATATCTTTCATAAAGCATTTATCAAAGCATATAGCTGAAGCAAGTCTGCCAGAGTGCGTGTATGGAATTTTGAGTAAATCTAAAATAGCTGGAACCGATCCATCTTCTCCAAATGTGCCATGAAGTCCGTTAAATACAACATCAGGTTTTAACTCTTCTAATACTGATGCTATGTCGTTTCCCATATCAACTCTTGTGACTCTATATCCATTCTCTATTAATGCTTGCTCTAACGATTTACCTGAAACAAGAGACACTTCTCTTTCTGCAGATAATCCTCCAATGAGAAGTGCGACATGGATACTGCCCTTACTTTTTACCTCGGTCAAAATCGTTTTTTGTAAGCCGATTATTTTATTCATATTTTCCAATTCGTTTGATTTCCCAATTAAGTCTTATGCCGGAATGTTCATAAACTCTTTTAATTGCCAGCTCTCCAAGTTCTTCAAGATCGTAAGACGTAGCATCACCTGTATTAATTAAAAAGTTGCAATGTAAAGGCGAAAATGTTGCTCCTCCAATTTTATAACCTCTGAGTCCAGCATTATCTATAAGTTTCCATGCGCTAGCGCCTTGCGGGTTCGCAAAACTACTACCGCTTGTTTTTTCCTTAATCGGCTGGGTCTTTGATCTTGCCAGCTGCAGTTCCTCTATTTGTTCTTTGATAATACCTGAATCTTGAAACTCAGTTTTGAAAGAAGCTTCGACGAAAATCAAATCATCATCAAGTAGGCATTTTCTATATTCAAATATATTCGCGGAAGATTTAAATTTATGTAAATCGCCTTTCCTATCGATTGCAGAAAAAGATTCTAATACATCCTTGAACTCCTTTCCATAGCAGCCAGAGTTCATTTTTATCCCTCCGCCTACTGACCCTGGTATACCTGATAAAAACTCAAGCCCTCCAGCGTTATTTATAATTGCAAAGCTTGTTATGCTTGAGTTTAGAGACGCTGCGCCTGCAGTAATAATATCACCTGTTTTTGTGATATTGGCAAAATTCTTGCCAAGTTTTATCACTATGCCATCTACCCCCCCATCTCTAATGATAATATTTGAGCAATTGCCTATGATATTGACTGGTACGTTAGAGTCTAAATTTTTTAAGAAAAATTGCAAATCAGAAAGATTATATGGGCGAAAAAAAACCTCAGCTTTGCCACCTGTTTTAAACCATGTTAAATGCTTTAGATCGTAATTAAATCTATATTCTCCCTTTACATCCGGCAAAAGTCTTTTATCCATGCGCCTTAATTTATATTGGTAAAATTTTGTTTAGTAACATATTCAGGAAATTCATTGGCCCATTTTGAGATATTCCCTGCCCCCATAAATAGAACAAGGTCTCCTTCTTTTGCATATTTTCCTACTATAGCTGGTATCTCGTCTTTAGATTCTATTAGATCTACTGTTTTGTTTTTGTATTTTTCTCTTAGTGAGTTTGATAATTTATCGCTATCATAATCTTCTATTTTAGTCTCTCCGGCTGCATATAAAGGAGTAATAATAATATGATCTGCATTATCAAAGCTTTCTGTGAATTCGGCGAATAAATCAAATAATCGTGAGTATTTGTGAGGCTGAAAAATTGTAATAATTTTTGAATCTTTGCTTTTTAACGATATTTTTGCTGTTGCAAGAGTTGCCCTTATCTCTGCAGGGTGATGAGCATAATCATCGACAAAAAGTATATTATAGAGATTAGCTACGATAGAGAATCTTCTTTTTACTCCTTTAAATGCTCTTAAACCTTGGTTTATTGATACTGCGCCAAAATCTAGCTCTGCTCCAACTGCAATTGCTGCAAGTGAGTTTAGAACGTTATGTTCACCTGGTATCGAAAGAGTGACATTTTCTATTATGTAGCTGATATTATTATGCGGAAGCTTTACTTTTACGTCAAATTTTGAGCCACTTAAATCCATTTTGATATTATAGGCTCTAATATTTACATCTTCATTTTTGATTCCATATGTAATGATTTTGCGCTCTACAAGATCATTAATAAGTTTTGATGTCACTGGATGATCTGCGCATATTACTGCAAAACCGTAAAAAGGCAGATTTTTTACAAAAATTTTAAATGCTTCATATAAATTTTCAAAAGTCTTGTAATAATCAAGATGCTCTGGGTCTATATTTGTTATGATGGCTATGGTCGAAGGGAGTCTGATAAACGTTGCATCTGACTCATCTGCTTCTGCAACCAAAAACTCACCTTCGCCAATATATGCGTTTGTTGATTTAGTATTAATTATGCCGCCATTAATAACTGTAGGGGCAAGACCTGCAGATTCAAGTACAGAAGCAACCATTGAAGTAGTCGTAGTTTTGCCATGAGATCCTGAGATACTTATACATTTTTTTAGTCTCATTATCTCAGCAAGCATCTCACCTCTGTTTATGATGGGAAGCTTGAGTTTTAGAGCCTCTTGATACTCTTCGTTTGTACTTTTGATCGCTGTTGAAACTACGACATAATCAGCCGAATCAATGTTATTTGGATGGTGGCCAATAAATATTTTGATTCCAAGTTTAGAAAGTCTTTCGGTATTATCGCTTTTAGCAATATCAGAACCTTGTACCTGATAGCCTAAATTATTTAGTATCTCAGCTATACCACTCATGCCGATGCCTCCAATACCGATCATGTGAAATCTGATTTTATTGTTACTACTATCTATATTCCTTAAATTATACATGATTATGGTGAATTTTTGGGGGGATATTATACTGAAATAATTACAAATGCAATAGCTATAGGCCATTCGTCTGATATGGATATATGAATTTGGTAATTTATGGTTAATTCTAGTAGATTTTTTGGCAATATTACTTTTGGTTTTCCGTTATAGTCATTATCAATTTGTATATCCTTAAATTCTAAAGTTTGGCCAATGCCTGTTCCAAATGCCTTTGCTACAGCTTCTTTTGCAGCAAATCTTTTGGCAAGAAATGATACTTTGGTTTTTTGGTCATTTAGCGTTGAAAATTTCCGAATCTCTATTTGGCCTAAAATTCGTTTAATAAAACTGGCTGGATATTTGAGGAATATTTGCTCTATCCTGAGGCAATTTACAAGATCGCATCCAATTCCGTGAATGGTCATGACCTAAGCCTTTTTATTTCCGTAACTTCTGATTTGTTTCTAAGAGAAATGAGAACCTCTTTTAAGTGCTCTGTGTTTTTGACTTCTATATCAACTAGAACTTCGAATAAGTCTTGCCCTTTGTTAACAATTTTGAAATTCACGATGTTACACTTGTTTTTTGCAAATTCAGAAGAGATTGAGGCAAGGCTTCCGGGCTCATTGACTAATTTTGCCGAGAGTCTTGCTATAAATTTCCCTTCGCTTTCATAATCCCATTCTAGTGGTAAAGGATCGAAGCCATTTTTACTTAAATGCTCAAGATATTCACATTCTGAGGAGTGAATCGTTACACCTTTACCAGTGTGAATGATACCTAGTATCTGATCACCAGGTATAGGATGGCAGCATCCAGCATAATGTATGGCCATCCCAGAAATTAGACCTTTAATTGAGACTGACTCTTGTTTTACTTCTGATTTTGAAAAATTAAATAAAGAAAATGGATTAATATCATGTTTACCAGTGCTATTGTATAATTTTACAACTTCATCTCTACTAACATTACCATCCCCTATAGCACAAAACAAATCTTCTTTGCTGGATTTGCCAAATTTTTTGACCGCGATATTTAGGTCTATATCATTTAGATTAATTGACGCAGAATTTAATGCTTTTTGCAGCATATCTCTTCCAAGGCAAGCAAATTGTTCTATACTTTGCTGTCTCATGTATTTTCGTATTTCTGATTTTGCTCTGCCTGTTACAGCATATGCTTCCCAGGATTTATTTGGGGTCTGCGTTTTGCTTGTGAGAATCTCTACCTGATCACCATTTTTTAGAATCGTTTTGAGCGGCATGAGCTGCCCATTGACTTTAACACCAGAGCAGTGGTTACCTACTTCTGTATGGATGCCATATGCAAAATCTATTGCTGTAGCTCCCTTGGGGAGTACTATTAATTTACCCTTTGGAGTAAAGCAAAAAACCTGGTCATAATACATCTCGAGTTTTGTATGTGAAATAAACTCTTCAGGATCTTTTGCTTGGTCTAATATATAAAGTAACTCCCTTATCCATCTAAACTGCTTGCCATCTGGAGCTGAATATTGTTGCTTATAGCGCCAGTGTGCTGCAACTCCATATTCGGCAATGTCATGCATACTCCTGGTGCGAATTTGCACCTCTATCCTTTGTTGAAATGGTCCAATAACAACAGTGTGAATTGATTGATAACCGTTATTTTTAGGAGTGCTGATGAAATCTTGAAAATGATCTGGTACCATTTTATATTTACTGTGAATAATACCAAGTGCATGATAACAATCCTCAAGTTTATCAACTATGATCCTAAAAGCGATAATGTCAGAAAGTTGATCAAAGCCAACATTTTTTTGATTCATTTTCATCCAAATAGAATATGGGGTTTTTTGCCTCCCCATTACTTCTGTCTTGATATTTGCTTTTTCAAAATGTGATTTGAGTTCGTCTATAATGTTTTCTATTAACTCTTGGCCGTCAAGAGCAATTTCGTTTAGCCTTCTGAGTATTGAGTCCCGAACATTTGGGTAAATAACGTCAAAGGCAATATCCTGGAGCTCAGTTTTGCACTGGTGCATACCTATACGTTCAGCGAGCGGGGCATAAATTTCCATTGTCTCAATAGCGATTTTTTGCCTTTTTGCCTGATTCTCTATGTAATTAATTGTACGCATATTATGCAGTCTATCTGAGAGTTTTACGATCAAAACTCTGATATCCTCACTCATCGCAATTAGTAGTTTTCTGAAATTTTCAGCTTGCTTTATTTGATCTGATTTAAATTTGAGACGATTTAACTTTGTTACGCCTCTGACCAAATTAGCAACATCCTTGCCAAATATGGTTTCGATCATTTCTGGCGTAAGTCTTGTATCTTCAACTGTATCATGTAGGATTGCTGTTATGATAGAGTCTGTGTCAAGATTCATACTTGCCACAATTTCCGCAACAGCTATTGGATGAGTTATGTAATCTTCTCCTGATGCTCTTTTTTGTCCTTTGTGATATTCGCTTGCAAGATCAATAGACTTATTTATTAGGTTTATGTCATAGTTATGAGGGCATGAATTGATTATCTCAAAGAGCTTTTCTCGCATGGTTTTTGTATTTTTGTATAATGTTTGTAAGGATAAAATAGATTATATCAATCATTTTATGCAATGGCAAAACATAGCCCTAGATTTAGACAATCGTTTTTTGAAAACTAACGACAGATGAGGATTTTATGGAGAGTGTTTTGAAGGATTCCCGGCTACGCAGAACATTTATTCAATATTAGTCAGTACTATCAAAATAATTAACCACATAGTCCAAATATTGGCCAATAACACCATTTTGCTCATAATTATAAGGAAAGCACGCATCAACTTTAATTTGGTTATTATTAAGTAATTGTTCTGCAACATCCTCTGACCCAGCTGCAGTAGAGTTAGCAAATGACTTCTCATTAATAGCTCTATGTAATGAGATTACATCAAATCTATCTGTAGTTTGATTAGTTTGTGTATACTCCTTCAAACCTTTAAAAGCAAGTTTCGTATGATCTGTTTCTTGGTTTTCGTAGGACAATACAAACTTTAGACGATCATGGGATTGACCGTGAATTATAGTGTTTTGTATATGTTCAAAATTAATCGGATTTGTTGATGCTACCAATATAACCTCTACGTTTGAATGCTCGTTTAGGAAAGTAAAAAGTGATGTAAAGTTTTTCTGCCCTATTTCTTGATTTACTAGTGTATTAAACGCATCAATAATTTTATTCTGGTTTGTAGTACCGTAATAAGCTTCAAGGTACGAAAGGAAATCCTCTTTTGACATTTGTCCTTTATTGAACTTGTCTATGTTACCAACAAAACAACGATCGTTTAGATAAACTAACGCAGTAGTAAGCCAGCAGAAAGGATATGCTAATTGGTTTAAGAGACCTCCAGTACCTGACCAGATTGAGGCGAATGAGTCAATGCTTGCATATGTATTAGACGATACAATTTGGCCAAGTGAGGCAATTATGACTTTTGAACGTAACTGGTTGGTGCTTACATCTTCATAACTTGCATCTTCATAAGACGGGACATGAAGAGGCGTTTCAGTAACTTGTGTTTGTGCCATAAAATATATCTCATTTAAAAATTAAAAAATAATATAATTTATTTTAAGTTTAGTGTCAATATTGCAGTCGGAAATTACTTAGGATATTCTAGGAATTTATGGGGTTTTGAAATAGCGCCAAATCGCGTTTTTCATTACTTTCTTCTAGTTCTCAGATCGCCTAACTTATAGTACCTTCATGAGAGTTGCTTCTAGTATTCTTGCATCACATGAAGCCTAGAGTTGCTATACTCGAAAGTCTTCCACCTGCTACCATGATTTACCATTTACTTATTTTTGCGCTTTTATTTCTTTCTTCTATGGCCTGTGCTCTCTTTGTCTTAGCTTTTTTAAAGATATGAGCTGAGATTTGTTTTTTGTAAAATCTTTCCTTATCCGCATATTCATACAAAGCACTGGTTATAGAATTTGTTTTCTCGAACAATTTTCCATTTTTTTTGCATACTGCTGCTATACCGTTAATCACTGTTTTAACTGGTATCTCCACAGCTCCTACTGCGTAACTTGCAAAATATGATAAAGTTTTTGCGACAAGTTCTGCGGCGCAGTAAAATAACTCCTTTATATTCTTAGGATTTTGCGGATCCCCTTTTGATATTATTGCTAATTCTTTCAATTTATCATATAGTTCTAAGATCTCTTTTGGAATTTCCGCCTTGCTCATACTATTCAAATCGCTCATACTATTAAAAATTTTGTGTAATAGAGTTTGAGGAGGGGCGGAAACTGATGCAGTAGAATTTGCTTCTTGAGCAGTAGAATTTGCTTCTTCCGGACTCATTAATTTATTAAAGAGATCCAATCTATGAATATTTTGAGCATTCTGATTGTTTGTTACTGGCCTGTTATCTTCACGTACTACGTAACCTAACCAAGAGATACCATCGTCTTCATCTTGAGAAATCGGAATTGCCACAACCGGTTCCATTAATCTCTCCGCACCTATATCCAATACCGCAGCGCACATTACAGCATCGTGAATATCCACCCAAATAGCCTGATCTTTTGCAATCCTCTTCGTCCAATGGTCATCGTCATATTCTTGTCCGTAGTAGGTTCCTGGTTTGACTTTGAGGGCGCGAGTATACAAATTTAAATTGTTCAATTTTAACTCAAGCAAATTTTGAATATCTTTACTCTCGTCCCCGAACAAATCGGCAAACGTAAAAGTTGATCCCATAGTCATTCTTCCATTGATTATTTATAATTATTATTATAAATCAATAAGCAGTTAATATGTCATCAAAAAAACAAAAAATTAATAATTGAATGATTTAATGGGCAAAAAAGATACATTAAAAACTATAGACTTAGTTCAAGTTTCGAAGTCTAAATCGATGCCAAGTGAAATATATTCCCTAATTCTTCTCATTAGATCTTCAAAGTAAAATAAATTATGCCAGGTCATAAGAATAGACCCTAGAATCTCGCTAGATTTTACTAAATGATGAACATATGCTGCGCTGTAATTTGCACAGGCATAACATTTGCATCCTATTTCTAGCGGCTCTTGCTCCTTTGCATATTTCTGATTTCTGATATTAACCGGGCCATTTTTTGTAAATGCTTGACCGTTTCTTCCAGATCTTGTCGGCAGGACACAATCGAACATATCAACCCCTCTTTTTACCGCTTCTATAATATCTTTTGGCTTGCCAACTCCCATTAGATATATAGGTTTATTGTTAGGAAGTAATTTTGGCGCGTAATCTAACACTTTTAGCATTAGCTCATGACCCTCTCCAACCGCGAGCCCCCCTATTGCATATCCGTCAAAATCAAGATTTGCCATGAACTGTGCAGATTTTTCTCTTAGGTCTTGATATATACTGCCCTGGATAATTCCAAATTGTCCGTAACCTTTCCTGTTCATAAAGGCATTTCTTGATCTTTCTGCCCACCTGTTTGTTAATTCCATAGAAATTGATGCGCCTTCATAAGAAATTGGATATGGGGTACATTCATCAAAAGCCATTGAAATATCACTTCCTATGTCATGTTGCAAATTAGTAGAAGATTCAGGAGTCATAAGATGCACAGATCCGTCGATATGAGAGCGAAATTCCACTCCCTCCTCCTTTATTCTTCGAAGTGCACTCAGAGACATAATCTGAAAGCCTCCTGAGTCAGTTAGAATAGGCTTTTTCCAGTTCATCATATTATGCAAACCACCAAAATCTCTAATAATCTTAGAGCCTGGTCTTAACATTAGATGATATGTATTGCCAAGAATAATATCTGCTCCAATTGCTTTTACATGTTCAGGCAACATTGCTTTAACAGTGCCCTTTGTGCCAACAGGCATAAAAGCAGGAGTTTTGATAGTACCATGAGCTGTTTCAATTACGCCTAGCTTAGACTCCTTATGTCTATGAGTGATCTTAAACTCAATAGACATGCTACACTCCGTTTTTCTTTGAAAGGAGCATAGCATCACCATAACTTAAGAATCTGTATCCATTTTCTTTTGCATGATTGTAAGCGTTTAATATATTCTCATCACCCGCAAAGCTTGAAACTAAAACCAAAAGTGTAGATTTTGGTTGGTGAAAATTTGTAATTAGCTGGTCTACTATTTTGAATTCAAAGCCAGGCTTTATAAATAAATCAGTTTCAAAGCTGCAAGGCTTTACTTTTGCATCTTCTAAAGCAGAATTTTCAAGTGTTCTAACCGTTGTGGTACCAACTGCGACTATTTTCCTTCCTTGGCTTTTTGCATTATTAATCATGTCTGCAGATTCTTTTGAAATTTCGCCATATTCACTATGCATAGTGTGATTTTCGGGACTATCTTTCATTGGTAAAAAAGTTCCCGCTCCAACATGAAGAGTGACAAAGCAAAAATCAATATTCTTCTTTTTTAACTTAACAAATACCTCGTCGGAAAAATGGAGTCCGGCCGTTGGAGCTGCAACTGATCCAGGGTGAAGTGAGTAGATTGTTTGATAATCAAACTCATCAGTTAAATCATCTATATCTCTCTTGATATATGGTGGAAGCGGTACAGAACCATATATATCAAGAAAATCAAATAGTTTCATATTTTTTACCAAGTCAAACTCAATATCGACAAGACCATCATCATACTTCTCCTTGATGATAATTTTATTGCCTCCAAAATCAAATATATCGCCACTCATAAGTTTTTTTGCTGGGCGCGCAAAAGCTTGCCATATATTTCCAGTAACTTGCTTGTTTAAATTAATGTTAATTTCCCTATCATCTTTGAACAATGCTATAGACGCCTTAATTACCTTACTATCGTTAAACACGATTAAGCTATCTGGCTCAATAAATTCATCTAGATTTACAAATATTGAATCAATTATCTTCCCGTCTTGTTTTAAAATCATAAGCTTTGACGAATCTCTATTCAGCGCAGGATAAAACGCGATCAACTCTTCTGGTAAATCGTAATTATAGTTATTATCTTTCATAATTGTTAGGGCATGTTTTTTGGGTAATTAATACACGAATATTATAAATTTACAATCAGCTAGATTTTATGTATTATCACTCAATAAAAAATTAAGATATTAACTATGAAGAAAGTGATCTCAGCTTTACAAACAAGCGGCAATATCCATCTTGGCAATTATCTTGGCGCTATAAAAAACTGGATTAAACTTCAAGATCAATATGATTGTATATTTTTTCTTGCTGATCTTCATGCGATAACTGTACCTCAAGACCCTGTAGAATTATCACGCAATATTTATAATTCTTTAGCAGCGATAATTGCTTCCGGTATAGACTATAATCGCTCTATCGTTTTTGCTCAATCTGACGTCAAACAACATGCAGAACTTTCATGGATACTAACATGTAATACGCCTATTGGGTTCTTAAAGAGAATGACGCAGTTCAAAGATAAATCATCAAATCCTGAAGGTAGTTCTTGCGGTCTATTTTGCTATCCTGTTCTGATGTCAGCTGATATTTTATTATACGATGCCGATCTTGTGCCAGTTGGAGAAGATCAAAAGCAACATTTAGAGCTTACTAGAGATATTGCGGGCTTTATGAACAGAAAAATAGGTAAACCAATCTTTAAAGAGCCTGAGCCTTTGATTGCCGAAAATGTTGCTAGAATCAAAAGCCTAAAAGACGGATCTAAAAAAATGAGCAAATCTGACCCTTCTGATCTTTCTAGAGTGAATCTACATGACTCGAAAGATGAAATTATCTCTAAAATTAAAAAAGCAAAAACTGACTCACTAGACTTCATATCTTACGATCAAACAAGACTTGAAGTTTCGAATTTGCTCGAGATTTTTGGAGCAGTTACTCAAAAAGATCCTGGTAAAATTGCTATAGAATACGAAGCTGCTGGTTTTGCTAGGTTCAAGTCAGATTTGGCTGAAATTCTAGCAGATCACATGGCGCCCCTAACCCAGAAATATAACGATTTAAAACAAGATAAGGGGTTGCTTAATGATATTTTAATTAACGGAGCCAGAAAAGCAACTCAGTTAGCTAAGGACAAATTAAGCTTAGTAAAAAAAGAAATGGGTTTTTTAGATTTGGTATAGGAGTAAAGTTTTGCAGTAGAGTTTTCGTATGTCTACATATCATGCTCCATAGTATCATATACTTGCTCAAACTCATTTACTCTAATCCAAAATAAATATACTAATATCTGAGTATTCGGGTATATGTCTGAAAGGAGCTTTTTATAAAATAAAACTTGCTCGTAATATTTAGTTGATAGCGATCTGTTTTTATCTGATTTAAAATCTACTATATATATTTTTTTTGCTTCCCTATCAAATGCAACAAAATCTAGTCTTTTTACGATAAGGCTACCGTCATCCGCACGACTTAAAATTTCAAGTTCTGACTTATTTTCTAAAGAGTTTAAATACTCAAAAAAGGGATGTGACACACACTCTGAAAGTATTTTTGTCATTTGCGATCTGGCATCTTTTGTGAGTTTGTTAAAATTTAGATCCAAAAAAATTTGATCAAAAACCCTATCTAAAGACTTTGTAGAAGTATAAAGCTCTAGGGCCTTATGATATAATTGTCCTATAAGACTTGCATTATCATCAAAGTCAAATTCCAATCTATTAACCTCTTTGGTGGGTTTTGATAAAATTGCATGTGATTGGTAAAGTTTAGGGATTATATTGTGGTCAACTGAGAATCTAGGACTCAAAATATCACTACTGATTTTCCCAGAAGTTACCGAGCCCTCTTCGGTGTAAATCAAGATTCCATCATCTTTTGTGTCAAAATATTCTGATGCTGCTTTATAACATAAATCATACCATGAATCTTTAGAGCTATTTCTTCTCTCGTTTTCTATTCCAGCTATGATTAAATGATCCTGAGCTCTTGTGAGTGCTACATATAATAGTCTTAAATATTCATTATATGCCTCTTCTTTGAGTTGTTCCTTTAATTCTTGAATTCTTTCATTTCGAAACTGCGATTGTATTATCGGAACTTCAAGAGATGCAAAACTTGCAGATATTACATTCGATTTATTATCTATATTTAAATCTGCACTGTCAGCGATTATAATAATAGGCGCCTCTAACCCTTTTGCACCATGTATCGTTGTAATTTGCACCGAATCTAGACTTGATATATCTCTTTTAAGCTCAAAATTATATATTTCCAATAAGTGAATTATATCATTGAGACCAAGCTCTGGCGATGCATGATATAGACTTGCAATTTCATGTAGAAAAGCCTTTAGCGCATCGATTTGTTCTTGCAACCCCATTTCCTGCAAATGTTCGAAAATTCTAAACTCATTCACCATGAAAAAAAAGAAATCAGATATATTATTAGCTAAGTAAAGCGACTCTATCTTATTTAATTGCGCAAACAGCAAAGGATCATTAGTTTCTATCGCATTTATCAAGCTTCGTTCATTTAGCAATACAAATAAATCAGTATCATGTTTGTTAAAAATAAAAGATTTTAGTAAACATGCGAGATTGAGATTATCGTTTTTATCTACCACAAACTTAGCTACTGAGATAAGATCTTTAACCACTAACGATTCAGATAAATTCAGCCTATCTAGCCCTGAGATTTCTATACCTTCATTCATGATCTCTTTAAACAAAAAATTGTTTAAGATCAGTCTCCTCTGAACCAAAATCATAAAATCAGATTGTCTTACCTCTCTTTTTTTGCTGTGTATATATAGCTTACTTACCAAGCAATTTTTTATGTATACAGCAATTTTTTTTGCAAGATTTCCTGCTTGAGACGAGTAGTGCCCAAGTTCAACTGGCGTTGGCCATGTGAACTCGCCTGTTTCTTGCTTTTTTTCTAGAGGCCATATCTCAATTGAGGAAAATTGTTTTTGATTATGGCACTCAAGCCTTATGACTTCCTCGATCAAATTTTTTCCCGCAAAAATCCTATGAATAAAATCAAATATAGGCTCTGGTAGTCTATAAGTTTTACTTAAAGTGCAATCGACAAACTCCATACCAGAATCAATAGCTTTCTGTTTTACATATTCCTTTGTTGCAGAAAACAAATCTGGCCTTGCTCCTTGAAAACTATATATAGATTGTTTTATATCTCCAACTACGAAAAATGTTTTAGGGTTTTTGCGTTCTATTGTTGCTCCTGAATAAAAATCTTCAAGTAATGCAATAATAATTTGCCATTGTCTTATGCTTGTATCCTGTGATTCATCGACAAGTATATGACTTATGCCACCATCAAGTTTAAACTTAATCCATTCTCTTAAGTTTGAGTTGCAGAGTAACTCGTAAGTTCGATTGATTAGGTCGTGATAATCTAAGTAATTATTAAAATCCTTATATTTTTTAAATTCATCGTAAACATGAGAAGATAGGTTAACAAACTCCGCGTTTGTATCTATTGCCCTATTGGTGCGTTTACTCAAAATAATTCTATAAATCTGATCCTGTAGAAATTTCAATATATTACTGAGATTTTCATCATTTGAGCTTGGTAGTTTTTTTCTTTTTTCTAACGTCTTTGTTAAAAAGAATAATATAATCTCATTGCAATTATCTATTTGAGTTTGTTTATGCAAATATTCACCTAAAAACTGAAATATAGGTAAGTCTTGCATATATTCTAAATTATCTCCTATGTATTTTTTAAGCTTGCTCTCTTCTTGCTCTTCATCCACTATATCTTCTGATAAAAAATCTAGTAGCAGGTTTTTATAGGATTGATAATCAATGTGAGTATTGATCTTACAAAAAAATTCGATGAATTCAGGAACAATCTCGTTTATCATAAACAACGAAATTTTACCGAAAATAAATTTGGGGATTTTTTTAATTATTTCTGCTGAGTTTAATATGCGTCTTAGAATCTGCCTCACTTGTGTTTCATCGATTACTTTAAAATGAGGCTTTACGCCGGCCTCTATCGGAAACTTCTGCAATATAGATTGGCAAAAAGCATGGGTTGTATAAATTTGTATTTTTTCACTCGAGGATGAGTAATGTTTGTATAAATTTTTTACAAAATCTATGTCGTTTTTTGTCGGGGTTCTTTCAAGATCCTCAAGATAATACTTGTAAATTGCATCTTCACTTTTCTTTGAGAGATCTTTCAAGGACTTATTGATTCTGCTAAGCATTTCACCTCTAGCGGCCTTTGTAAAAGTAAGACAAAGTATTGATTTAGGCTGAGTACCGCTAACGAGCAAATTTACGATACGTTTAGTTAGTAATGTGGTTTTCCCCGTGCCAGCAGATGCTGAAACCCATGATGAACAATCGGGGCTACAGGCGCGTTTAATTTGGTTCATATTTATTGGAATAATTAATATCCAATATTATATATATTTATGTGCAAACGCTATGAGTTTTTTTATTAGAAGATGCAAACTCAAGCTAGCTCATTCACTTAGCTTGTAATATCAGGAGCTATGAGGTCGCGCGATGGACGTACGGACCTTAAGTATATGGTTTAGCCTCTTTTGATAAAATACTCATAACCTCATTGCAAACAATTTCACTTGGGCTTTTTTTGTTATTTTTTAAAGATGCTAAAATCAATCTAGTATTATTAATTTGCTCTTCTCGGGCTTCCTGATTCATCAGTAAATTTTCTGCTTGTGCGGCCAGATTTTGAGCGTTTAAATCTTTTTGCAACAATTCAGGTATAATTGAGTGCCCAGCGATTATATTTATAATATTTGCATACTTAATTTTAATGACTGATTTTATATACAGCCAAGTGAAAAAATTTACCTTGTAGCAAACTAACTGAGGCGTTTCATGCATTGCTATTTCTAATGAATTGGTACCTGATTTTGCAATAGCAAGATCTGCTGCTTTATATATCTCGTATTTGTTTTCCAGTGTTATAATAGCGTTATGAAAACCCTTCTTTTGCGAAATCTCTTTAATTATCTCTCTTATTTCCTCTGATGAGGCAACTATTACCGGCCTTATAATAAATTTTTCCTTTAGGAGTAACAACGCATCCAAAAATATCGATAAATGACTCATTACTTCCTGAGTTCTACTCCCTGGAGTTAAGCATATTAGCTTTTCAGATGGCGTTACATTATTTTTTTTTCTAAAGATGCTCGGATTGTGGCACAAATCATTTTCAAAGATAAACTGACCCGCGAAAATTGTTTTTAAACCCTCTCTTTCGAAATAAGGAGGCTCAAACGGAAATAGAGTAAACAGTAAATCAAAAATTTGAGCATATTTTTTTGCTCTTCCAGGATTATAAGCCCACACCGTCGGAGCTACTACATGTATAAGATGGGCATTTGAAATTTTTTTTACTCTTGATGCAACTCTTTTTGTAAAGCCGGGCGAGTCGATTGTAATAATAACATCTGGCCGAAAAGCCTCTATTTTTTTTACAGTAAGATTAATCAGCTTTAATATCTTTGGGATACTAGTAATAACCTCCATAAAGCCCATTATACTAATTTCAGACATAGGAAATATTGAGTCAAGACCCTCACTAATCATTAGTGGCCCTCCTATCCCCAAGAAAATAATATTGTCGTATTGTTTAAAACGAGCAAGTAATTTGGATCCTATTATATCTCCTGAATTTTCTCCTGCGATAATAAAGATTCTTTTTTGTGTCATCTGATGATTTTAGACCTGTAACCGAAAGCTTGTAATACCAAGGCTCAGTTAAATGGAGTTGGTATAAAAGATAAGCGACTTTTGAATATAACAAAAAAAACACACAACTGGAAGTATTTTTTGCATTAGACCTCTTCGGAAAACCCAGCTTCCTTGCGAGTGAGTAGGAGGATAGCACTAGGTGGATGGACAAGAGCGTAACATAATAGGGGACATGCGAGGATACTGCTACATGCGCAAGTAGGCAATTGCAGCTTAGAGTAGAGTTTTAAGATAGGCCTATTAGGCCTATCAACTCTATTACTAAAGTATTGGCAGATATTTTGCTACTCAAGAAGCGGTGATTCAGAGGTGCTATTTTTACTTTGACTGGGTATTCGTCAATATTTTGTCTTCATCAATATCCCATTCGGCATTGATATTAATCTTCTGTTCATTGAGCTTTGTAATCTTCATATTGGCTTTTGCAACGTAAAATTGCGCTATGATTTCTGGCAAGGTAAAATATATTGCAAAACCAAAAAATGCGGTCAGATAAACAACAAGCCACGCAATAGGATTTACCATAATGTCTTTTGCAGCATCATTTACTGAACTTGAAAGCAGAACCTCCTTTAAAAAAGGCATTGCGCCGATTAAATTAAATGTACAAATTGTTGCTGATGCACATTTATGCTCCGCCCTATCAGTTAAAATAGTCGCAACTGATGGCAGCATTGCTCCAGAAAAAAAAATGAACGCATATCTTGAATATGTGAACATAAAAAGTCCGACAGCGCCCACTAGAATTTTGCTTAAATGATTTGCATATTTAAAGCTTTTTAGCTGGTTATCCATAAGGTTCGCGTCTTCTATTGTCATGTCTTTTGCTAATTATTCAGCTTAAAAATATTATGCTTGGTGATGTTATGCAAGTCTAATGAATGGAAAAATTCCTATTTATCAAATAATGTTGTAGCTTGGCTACTCGCGTATGCTTATAAATCAATATTTGCTAATATATGTTCTCAGGGCGAATGTAACGTTGATCTGCAGGATTTAAAGATAGATCTGCATTTTTGATTATGCATCTTATGCGAGGGGATACACTCGAAAATTCTTCATAATTTTTATAATCTCGAAGATATATATTTTCTGGACTTGCGCCCCTTAAGAGCAAATACCTAACTGAATTTGCTTTTGATGAAGCAGAAGCAAGTGCCAGTAAGTTAAAATCACTGGTCGTATAATTCACCAATTCTTCTTCGGAATGATCAATTGCAAATCTAAGTAATTCAATATCTTCTTTTAACGTAGCGTCAGTTGCTATATCACGCGCCTCTGCAAGAGTTGGACTTTGATGATCTCTTGTGATATTTGCGATGTAATTGTTCATTTTTACTTTTGCATATTCTTCTTCACGCCTTGCAAAATCTATCCAAAAATATTTTGTATATTCACTATTGTTCATTAGCAACAATCGTGCGGATAAAATAATTTCTCCAAGCACAACATCATCATCTGGAATTAAAAGATTTGCAACTTCATCTCTTATAAATTTATCCGCATCTCTTTCTATAGGCTTTAAGTTTGTGGCATAAATTTTACCAGATAAAATTTTATCCTTTTGAGAATGCTTGGTATATGGTACTAACCTATTATTTTCTTCGCTGAATTTAGGTAAAAACAAACTTTGGGCAAAATACAAGGTTCCTTGCATCACTTTATCTGCTTTCGTTTGGGAATTTTTTTGATCTATGTATGTTAAACCATTTTCATTTAGTAATTGACTTAAAGTCTTTTGATCTAAATTTCCAGACCTGAATGCAGAATTTGAACGGAGTGCATGACTAAAATCAACCCATTCTTGATCGTTTGATGATAATATTTGTTTTTCGTTAGTTTTTAGCTTCTGATGTGCATTCGAAGATCCCTTAGCCTGAGTTACTAAAATTTTTCCGGAATTTAGCTCATTTTTTGAGCTGGAATTAATTATTTCGTCAATCGTTGCAAGTAATTCTATGGTCGTTTCATCACTTGGCGTATTAATTTTGAGCTCATCTTGATCTTTCAAACAAGAATCCACGCTGTGAATATTTTTAGAAGACTCAGAAATATTATTAACATGAGATGGAGACGGATCAGCATAATTTGCAATTTGATCTGAGGTAGATTGATCTATTGTAGTTGAACTTAATGCTCGTCTATCTGTTTTAGTGTCATTCGTCTTTACAACTTGATTTATATTGTTGCGATTGGTTTTAGTCGCGCTAGTATTGTTAATTGCAATTTTTGTTACATTTTTTGAATTTGCTTGGAGTAGTTCTTGTTGATTTTGCCTAGAGCTCACCCTACTCTTTTCATCATTTGACCTTTGTGTTGAAAATATATCGCAAATAGGGCACCAAACAAAAAACTCGAAGAATTTTTGCTGAAAATAATCATAGGCATTTTCTTGGTATGGATTTTCTTTAGCTTCTTTTTTCTGATGTTGGTCCTTAAGATTCTCTTGGTTTACTTTGTTGTATGACGAGAATAATAAAGCCACAATACAGAATAATATCAGCCTTGCGCGCATTTAATCCTCTTTGGGTAAAAGCTTTTTCACTTCTTTCTCAACGCACTCCTTCACAATATTGGGTAAATTTTTATCCAGCCATGGTGAAAGAAGTGGCTTTACTAATTCCGATATTAACTCTTCGACTGTAGTACCAGACCTGAATTTAAGTGCTTCTGACTCTTTTTTGGATTGAGCGGTATTTTTAAGCTTTCTAAAAAGCTCAGTGGTTTGCTCTGCTGAGTGTTCAGAAATATCAATTGTTTGCTTCATTTTTTTATCCTCTGATTTTTCTTTGCTTAGTGCTGTTTTTTGTGATTTTAAATTTAACTCTATGTCGTGAAAAGTTGCATCTGATGGAGCTTGTACTCCTTCAATAGATGAACTATTATTATTGGTACTACTATCCACTTTTTTTTCTAGTAAAAGCGTATCGGCGCCGTTATTCTCTTGAGGCGGAGTTGAAGTTGGTTCGCCTAACGGTAAAGTCTTCTCTGATTTGGCAACATCCACTAACTCTAATACATCTTCTTCTGTTTCTGAGGTTTTAGCCTCCACAGACTCAGTTTTCTTTACGCCAATCGCTTGATTGACTTTTGCAAGAATTGAGCTTGCCTGCGTAGTATTATTTTGATTTAATATCTTCATATTGAGTAAAAATTATTTAAAATCCTATTATTCTAAACTTAGTTTTCCTGAATTCAGCATCCGGGTCAAATAATTTTGCTTTGAAGCCCATTTTTTTTGCTGTTAACTGTGCTAAATCGGATTTGAGAGTAAATGCTAATGTAAGAAGCTGCTCTTTTACCTGGATTTTGTTGAACATCGCATCGTACATTTCTTTTTCTGCATTTAGTAAGTCCAAAATAGTAGACACGCCAAGCTCGTACTTACTCTTGATGCCATCATAAGCTAACTTTCTTGCGTCAACTAATTGTTCAGCAAAGTTCATTGCTTCTTTCAATGACTCGTATCTTTTCCAGTTGGTTGTTAATGCAACATCTATCATTTTCTCGGTGTAAAACTTACCATACACACTCGATCGGTAGCTAGCCTTTGCAGATCTTACTCTAGAATATTCCTCACCACCCCTTGAAAGAATTGGAATATTAACTGAAAGAGAAGTTGAATATGATTTATTTTTACTACTATTATAATACGGATATGGCGCTGGCCTTTCCACATCGCTGATTTCTTCAGACGCCGTAAATTGGGCAGATGCACTAGGTAAAAGCCTAGACATAGACGCGAGTAAATTGTTTTTTCTAAACTTTCTTACATGTTCGGACATCCTTAGGTCCAGATTTGATTTCAGTGCTATATTTTTATATTCTTCGAAGGATTTTGGTAAAGAGTCTGGCAATTCAGGAAATGTAAGATTTATTGGTTCCAAACCTATTACTTGCTGGAAATTTATTTTTGCTGACTGATGCTCAGATGATGCTTTAGAAAGTACCGACAATGCCTGAGCATATTGCGCTTTAGCAAGAGCTAGGTCTGTAGCTGTTGCCTGACCTAATTTTAACATTTCCTGCCTTGCTTCATATTGTCTTCTCGATGAATCTACAAATGCAGAGGCTGCCTGCTCATTTTCATTAGAAGAGATCATTTTTAAATATATTGTAATCACTTTTAAAAGAAAATCCTGCTCTTTTTTTGTATATGCAAGCCTTGCAACGTCAACTCTATTTTGCGCTGACGCAAGAGATGCTAAGCCACCACCACCATTAAAAATGGGCTGAGTTGTGGTAATAGATTTCCTAAAAGAATCAGAAATTGCAGCTGGAACTTCTGGGTTCATTTTGGAGTATGATTTAGATAGTTGATTCGCTGTTGAAATTGATATATCTGGCAAAAAAGCACCTGACAATGTTTGAGGAAAAACCTGGATGGTTTCAATATATTCTTGCTTTATAGTCTCAAGTTCAGGATTTGTTTTGTAAGCACTTTCCAAGGCTTCATCAAAATTGACCGCCGAACTTGCTAATGGTAGGTGCATCACCATAAGCAAGCAAGTAAATTTAGCAACTGTAAAAAAACATCTCATAATGTTTTGCTGTTTAATTTTAATTCTTATACCAAATCCCATTTTTAAATAATCCAAACAAATTGCAGTTAGCCTCAAGTCATGCGCACGTATTTATATACGCTAAAGCTCGCTCACTCTAAAATTCATATATTAAGACTTTAATTCTAGAGATTTGCCATAATTTAATCTTTAAGATCTGGTATCAATCTATAGTTTCGCATATTCGTTATCAAATTCTCAGAATCAAATTTACTAACACAAAATTTGTATGTACAAAGAAGAATTGAGATTTCAAAACCCAAAATCGGTTAACATCTGTTTATAAACCATATTAGCAAAAAGGCAAATAAATTTCTCCTGAATCAATTTTTTGGTCTGATTTGCTTTTAGAGCTATTATCTCCTGTAGTTTCTTCGCTAAGTCCCTCCCCGGATTTGGTCTCTGGTAACAAAAGAGTATCCTTAGTGCTTAATTCAGGAATATCATTGCTGATCTTTGAATCCTTTATATTACTCTCAGGATCTACTCTATGTTCTTGATCTGGAATATTTACAGTTTGTTCTGAATTTAAAGCATTTGATGATACTTTATCTTGAGTTTGCTGCTTCTGATGACCCGAATCTATTGCACCAGCTTTGGTAGCATCATCATTTTTTGGGCTATCAACCTGATCAGATGGTGCATTATATATTTGCTGATTCTCGGATCGAGGCACGTCTGTTTCAGTGCCCTGCATCTTATGAGAATCAGTCTCATTATTAATTGGGTTTAAAATCTCTGTTATTTGCTCTAGAGTCAAAAATCCTGGAAAATATTGCTCATTTATGATGAACACAGGCACACCATTTATATGCATTTCTTTTGCAAGATTAGATGTTTCTGATAATCTTAAATCTACCTCTTTTGAATATTTCATATCCTCAATTTGCGAGATGTCCACCCCGGTCTCTTTGAACAGCGTAACTAATTCGTCTTTGTCATAAGACCTATTTGACAAAAGCTCTTTATGAATAATATCGAATTTATCTTGTCCGAGAATTTGCGCGGCTGTTGCAAGTCTTGCTGCTGAGTCTGATTCATTTCCTAGAATCGGATACGGCCTTAAAATAATTTTCAGGTCAGGATACACTGGGATTAGCTTTTTTAGGACTTCAAATGATTGCCTGCAATATCCGCAGCTATAATCATAAAACACAACTACAATATTTTTCCCTTTAGGATTGCCCATCACTGGATATTTAGAGTCCTTAATCTCTTCTTTTTTCTGAGAAATCATTTCATTGATTTGACGCTTCTGTTCATCCAATTTTTTCTGATGAGCAAGATCTAGAGCAGTCTCAATGATCTCCGGATTGTTTATTATGAAGGACCTTATTTTTTCCTCAAGAAGTTTATCATCTGTCAAACTTAGATCATTTGAACCCTCTGATGAAGATTGCGGGGTTATTTGAATTTTGACTGAAGTTTGGGCATCTTGACCGCTTTGTTCCGCTTGTACTCCAGTAACAACAGTAGACTTTAAACTTCTTTTAATAAAAAGCCCTATCGAAAGGGTTACAACAAATACTAGGCATGCAAATATTATACCTCTGTAATTTTGAAACATAAAGATACTCCGAAATTATAATTTAATTTTCAATCTTGTATAAAGCATGCGCTTGTAAAATAAAGAAAAAATATACTAATCTGCTATTAGTATATCATTAATTTTATTTTCTATTGCCTTATTACTACTATTTTTTTTTATATGGGCATCAGATTTTGCACTTGCGATCGCAGCTTTTGCAATATTCTTTGCTACTCTTCTATCTCCGTGCAAGTATTCAGAAAGGGCCCTATAATATAAACAATATGTTTTATCATCAATTTTATCATAAGCAAGAGTTAAATGTTTAATTATTACATTATTATTTTCCATTTTGTTTAAATTTAACTCTAATATTGATATTGCGGCCTTAATATCGTTTTTATTTTTGCTTAATATAATTGTAGCAATAGCTTTATCTATTCTCACCAAATTGTCATTCGTTAGACTTAAAACCTTAGAATAACTATTAATGGCATTTATATTCCCTTCTGCAACCTCAATTTCAGCTTTTGTTTGATAAAAATATGGGTAGCTGGGAGTTTGCCTTATAAGCTGATTTATTAGCAGAAGTGCCTTTTTATGCTCTCGTTTTATTATATAATTAATACATTTATAATATTGCTTTGCGCTTGAAGATAGATTTAGAAGCGCTGCTTCATCTGAGTTTATAGCTGCAAGTTTCGCAATTGACATGTGATACTGATGAAGCAGTAATGGATCCTCAATAAATGAAGGTTCATTAATATTAAATGCTTTAATATTCCTCACGCGCTCTATGCTTATTGGGTGCGTTATTTCGTAAGTGTTAATATTTTTAAAACTTCTTTCTGTATTAAAATATTCCAGTAAACTTACTAGTCCCTTTTCATTATATCCTGAATTCCTTAGGTATGAAACAGCTCTCAAGTCAGCTGCAACCTCGTTTTCCCGTGAAAATTTTAAAATATCCCTTTGCGCAAAATGAGCGCCCCCTACCACACTTGTCATCATAGCTTCAGGACTAGACGTAAGGCCCATAAGTGTAGCACCAAGAATTATGGAAGCTGCTGTTACAACCCTTGAATCTTCGATTTTTTGAGACATAGAACTTACATGACCTGCTGTAATATGTCCTGCTTCATGTGCAATAACACCCCTGATAATATTAGGCTCTTTGTTTAGTGTAATTAATTTTGATGTAAGAAATATCTTCTCTCCATTTGTTGCAAATGCGTTTGGTTTTGAGTCTAATATCACGTAAATTGTAGCATTTGTAAGCCTTGAAGCTAGAAGAACAGGCTGTGCAATTTTTTCTATCGTATTCTGGATTTCGGCATCTATAATAATTCCTCCTGCCATTACCGCACCAGAAGCAAATATAATCAAAATTATTAGTAACTTATGTATTTTCATATAAATTTGGATCAAAGTATTTTTCTGCTTCTTCAATAGTGAATGGTATTTTAGGCAAATTATACTGTAAATCAAATGCATTACCATAAATACTTCTATAAAATCCCCTTGTGCTTTGGTTTATGTATGAGATTAACGTTCGAATAATTGTAAAAAATACGACATATAAATCGCATATTGGCGAAGGAGATCTTATTTCTATTCTTTTATACTTGTCGCCGCATATCCTAAATAAACAAGTTCTGTTATTATAACCAAAAGAAATATGAGTGGGAGCCATAAAATTCGAATCAAATCTTTCGTAATCTGCCTGTGTTTGAGCATATGCGAGAAAAGTTGACCTTGCAAAGTCACAGAATGTTGAGCATATTTTTTCTATGTTATTTTGAAATTTTTGACATTTACTTGTAAATTGAATCTGTAAAGCATTTCCATAATCATTCTTATGCGGCCTTGGCTCAAAAAAAACAGAAGATGATCCTCGCGCAAAGAAGTATTTAATTTTTTCAATTTCATTCGTTGTGTTTTGAATTAATAGAGCAGGATCGTCTATTGGCCCTACGCGAAATTCAAATTGACCGTTCCCTCTTTCTCTAGTCAATTGCAGGTAATGAAAATACTTGAAAAAATCATCTAAATTTGCACTATTTATTGCATCCTGAGAGACGTAAAATTCTATCTCGCAGCCGAATGTTAATCTCTCGGAAAAATGTTCATTCAAAATTTCAAGCCCTCTTGACAAAGAATTATTATCTTTTAAAATTTTTGATATTGAAGAGATGAGGGGATGAATTTCAAATTTATGCACTGCGAAATTGTTCCTGGAAAGGTCTTTGCTAGAATTTATAATAGAAATTTTACTAAATCAACACACTCATACTTATATAAGGATAACAATTTCGGGGAAGTTGCTTCAAATCATTTATTAGTATCAAACGATCTTGGAGCAAATAGACTATGCGTTTTAAACCAAGTACATATGGGTAAAGTTTTAGTGGTTGATCATCCTTGGAATATAGGAAATGAACCAAGTGCAGATGGTATGGTTAGTACAAATGCCAATATTGCTCTTGGTATTTTGACCGCAGATTGTGTTCCGGTCTTGATCACGTCAATGGATGGCAACTATATAGCAGCAGTACATTGCGGGTGGCGATCACTAATTTCAGGAATTATTCAAAATTGCTCAAATATTATATCTCAAAAAACCAGCTCGAAACTAGTTGCGGTTATAGGCCCATCTATATCACAAGAATCATACGAAGTGAGTCCAGATTTTTATAAGAATTTTCTCAAATTCGATTCTGAGTTAAATGGCTGCTTTATTGAAAGCGCATCAGGTAAATTCTTGTGCGATCTAGCAAAAATCGCAACAATACTTCTATCTAGAGAAAATATCACGGTCATTAAACATTTCGATGAAAATACATTTGCTATGCCAGAAAAATATCCGAGTCATAGATATAATTTAGTAAACGGACTTGGTCCTTATCGAGGATCGATATTATCTACCATAATTAAAAGAAACTAAGATAAAACACATTGACAGGAATTATTCTCTAATATAATTTTTGGCAAACTTTTAACCTAGCTCAACATTTCGTAAAATTAAGCACCAAGGAAATATAAATATGTCCAAAAATTTGATACATCCTAAAAACCAAGATATGTTAGATATTGAATTAAATTATACAGCTGCGTTCATAAATAAGCTCAACTCTTCAAATATACAAGATTTGATAAATTGCATCAATCAGTCACCAATACCCATCACAAAATTAGTTTTAACTGACAATATTAGGGCACATCAGAAGCACGATGCTCTAACTAACTACCCATCTGAGGTAAAAAAGATATCTGATTTATATAGTCAAAAATCTACTAAGCCTCGTAGTTTAGAGACCAAAAAACCCATAACTACAATCAATAAAGGCTGGAGAATAACGCTTGCTGAGAATATAGGTAAACTTGATAATATCATGGAAGTGGAAATAAAGTTTCAGATCAGAGAGGCGCATGAGCTTGTGAATGATCTATTTCAGAAGAATGCTTCTGTTTCCAAGATTATACTGAGTGATGGTACACCACATAACAGACAAAAACTATCTGAGTATCATCCTACTCATCACTTATCCGAAACTAATGATAAAGTCTCAGAAGCTGAAGATACATTTAACGCACCTGTGCAAAATATAATAGAAAATACTAATGAAATCACTCTTGCAAATAATGCATTAGACTTAGAACACAAGGGCGATAATATAGAGCGGACTAGTGATACATACTCTGATATCTCTCAAGAATCAGGGGATTTTGAAATAATCACAGGCGACAACTCAGATGACCACAGATTAAGCCCTTTTAAATTTTTATTTGGAGGTAGCTCTCGATCTAAAGACGTGACCTTTCAGCCTGGGACTAATCCCTCAACAACCTACCAAGACATTCAGCTCGAGACTACTGAACCAAACTTTAGAAAAGACATGGACTCCGCAAACAGTGCGCAAAATAATGAGACTCTAAGTGAGCACTCAGGTGATGCAATATACAAAGAGGCACAATCCATAGTTCGAGTACGGGATATTAGGATTGTAAATAATGAGCAGAACTTACCAACCACTATAAACCAAAATCAAGGGACTCTAACAAACGCAACAAGTATAGTTGTTCAAGCAAAGCATACAACTACAAGAACTTGGGCTGAATGGTTTTTCGGAACGAACAAAAATAATGCTACTAAAACTACCGTTGAAGACAATGCGCATGTTGAAGCTGAGAAGGAGAGTACGTTAGCAGGTGATGAGGTAGTAACAAATACTGACGGGGCACTTCAAAATCCCCCAACACATAATCAGATAAATTCAGATCAGTTGACACAAGATCCACTTGAGCTAACTGGAAAGTCTTACGACTCATAGTAACACAATAATACCACGGACCCTATCCACCTGTAAAGGTTAGCTAATTTGATGACAAATTTTTAATAAAGGCCAAAGGAGATTTAGCTTATAAAGATTGATGAGGTCTTATTTCATTGTAGTAAGTCATATGGTCAAATATTTGCTCTCTAAGTTCTTCTAAGTCTTTAAAACTTCTAACTAAAGGCCAAATTATAGGCATCGGTATTGGCCTATATATGCAGGCGATGGTGGCTTATACCAAATCTCTAGAATTAAATAATACTAGGAGCAAGTCACGAAGCATACTCTCGTGTAAACCTTTAGCGACGAGCTAGAAGCAAGTACTTAAAAATGGGATTTGGTATAACTAGAAATCTAGCAATAATTATATGAATATCTTCGTTTTGAGCAAGTTATCACAATCGACTTCTTCGGAAACTTAGCTCCTTGCGAGCTAGTAGGAGAAGCAGTCGGGCATAGCAGGACCGGAAGTGTACATAACATAATGTACATGAGGATCCTTCTACATTCGCAGGCGAAAGCAATTGCCGCTAGGAGTAGAGTTTATATGATAGGTCTACTCTAGCCAATATCAATATTATCAAATAATATCCATATTAATTAAAATACTTTTTTTCCTTAATGAACTGGTCGTTGGCGTAATCCCTATTAGGGCGTTTACTCCTATTATTGCCGTCATTTCTATTATTGCCATCGCTTCTTTTTTCGCTGAAGTTCTTGCGACCTGATCCTGCATCATTTCCATCGTACCTTGATAAATCCCTGCTGTTCGATCTACCAAATTCATTACTTCTAGACCTACCTGAGTCGCCATCTCTTGCAGAACCACCACCGGTTCTTCTAGATCCGCCACGTGAATCTCCACGTGAATCTCCTCTTGATCCACCTCTTGAATTTCCTCTTGAGTCTCCTCTAGACGCGCCTCGATCACGCGAGAAAGATGATTTCTTTGTTCTAGGAGAAGAGCTAGATTCACCATCTGTATCAATAGAGTTATCAGCGCCTCCAGTATTTTCAGTCACGCGAATTTTATCTTCACTTCCTACAAGATAATCTGACTCTAGCGCTTTTATACTAAGCTTTAGCTTCCCACGATCAAAATCAATGATTTTTACTTTAACCTTCTGATCAACTGTTAGAGCTGATTCTACAGTTGGAATCCTGTCACTACTTATTTCACTGATATGTAAATATCCATCTTTACCACCAGGGATTGCAACAAAAGCTCCTGAGTCGAGTATTTTTACTACTTTACCAAATAGTATATCTCCTGTTTTTGGCTCATAGGTAATTTCCTGTATTCTTTGTCTTGCTATATCGATTTTTTCCGATCCTACCGCAGAGATATTAACTACTCCATCGTCATTGATTTCAATTTTAGCACCACTTATTTCGCAAATTTCTTTGATCATTTTTCCGCCAGGTCCTATAATTTCCCTAATCTTGTCTTTAGGCACAATCATGGATACAATTTGCGGCGCATATACACTTAAGCTGTTATGATTCGTGATTGCTTTTTCCATTTTTGAGATTATGTGATTTCGGCCATCTTTTGCTTCTGATAAAGCAATTTTCATAATTTGAGTATTAATACCTGTAACTTTTATGTCCATTTGCAAAGCTGTAATACCTTCCGCCGTACCTGCTACTTTGAAATCCATATCACCTAGGTAATCTTCATCGCCCATTATATCAGACAAAACTACAAACTCTTCGCCTTCTTTAATTAGCCCCATAGCAATACCTGCGACAGGTGATTTAATAGGAACTCCTGCATCCATTAGCGCCATACTCGCTCCACAAACAGTTGCCATAGAGGAGGATCCATTGGACTCTGTAATCTCTGAGACAATTCTCATAGTGTAAGGAAAATCTTCTTTTTTAGGTAAAACTGGATTAATTGCTCTCCATGCAAGCTTTCCATGGCCTATCTCTCTTCTACCCGGGGCTTTAAGCGGCGTGTATTCACCCACAGAGTATGGGGGAAAAATATAATGTAGTAAAAATCTATCTCTACCCTCTCCATCTAAACTTTCAAAAATTTGTTCATCCTGCGATGTTCCAAGCGTTGCTGCAACTACGGATTGAGTCTCTCCTCTTGTGAAAAGACTTGAGCCATGAGCTCTAGGCAAAATACCTGTCTCACATTCGATCTGTCTGATCTCCCTCTGGTTTCTACCATCGATCCTTAACTTTTCATTAAGGATTTTTTTTCTGACCACCTTATATTTAAGCTCCTCGAAAGCAGAATGTATGATCAATTCTGGGTAATTTTCAGAATGAGCTGTGAAAATCTCGCTTTTTAATTTTGCTAATTCAGAGTTTCTATCTGATCTATTTTGAATTTGGTAGATAGTCTCTATTTTTGAGCTAAATTCTTTCTCTATTGTCTTGAGAGCTTCGGGTACAATAGATTCTTTAGTTGGAATCTGCAGCTTGCCTACTTCCCTTTTTAGCTCCTCAATCGCTGCTATTACCGGCTGCATTGCCTTATGACCGAACTCTACAGCTCCTAGCATCTCTTCCTCGCTTAACTCGTGCGCCTCTGACTCTACCATCATTACAGAGGTGTCCGTCCCAGCTACTACAAGGTCAAGCTTACTATTTTCAAGATCCAAAAAGGATGGATTCAAAACATATTGTCCATCGATATATCCAACTTTTGCGCCTGCGATAACATGCCTCAGGGGTGCTCCTGAAATTGCCACTGCCGCAGATGCGCCTATCATTGCTATGATGTCTGAACAATATTTGGGATCATGCGAGAGAACTGTGCATATTACCTGTGTTTCATTGCGAAAATTTTCATCAAATAAAGGCCTGAGTGGTCTATCGATAAGCCTTGAAACTAATACTTCTCTTTCTGAGGTTTTTCCTTCTCTCTTAAAAAAACCACCTGGTATTTTTCCTGCTGCAAAGGCCATTTCGCGATAATGTATTGTAAGAGGAAAAAAAGAAGCATCGTCTTTTTGTTCTTTTGCGCTTACTGAAGTGCATAATACCACTGTATCTCCCATAGATACTAAAACTGCCCCATCTGCTTGTCTTGCTATTTTACCTGTTTTTATTGAGAGTGTAGCACCGCCCCACTCTACTTCTTTTATTATTTCTTTAAACATATTATTTTTTCTATTGATTATTATTTTTTAGTTGGTTTTCTTTACATCTTTTTGTGATTTTGTGAGGATCTTACTAAAATGCGGGATTAATTATATATGCTCATACTGCCAGGATCACTTAAGCTACCCAAAACTAGTATATTCATGGTATATTTGGTAAATTTATGCTTCAATGCGCTTCCAATACTGCAAATACTGCAAATTTTTCTTTTGAACTCAGACCCAGTACTTGATTTCCTACTTTAAACTTAGCATTTGAGACTTAGCATTTGAGTCGTTGGATTTATCTATATTATTCTCGTGTGCGTCCTTGAATATCTAACCTGCGAAACTACACGTAACCTTAATCATTCGATGTTAAATCAATATCTTCAAATCTACATTAAATTCGTGGGCTATGAACTGGTAGGACCTTGACATTTGTTTCCAAAATGTCTTATACAAATTTCTAATACAAATGTCCAATCTCATTTTCAAAACTCTCTTCTGGCCTCCCTGATACATATCGTCTATTAGAGACATTGCTTTCGTGTATTATTATCTGATTATCTTAAACCTAATATTACTTATTTGAGATCGTTATATTGAAATATGCTAAAACACATCTAAGCGCCATATCTAAAAGCGAAGCCTATCAAAGATATTGAATTTTATTTTTTATCTATTAAGGTTTTTTTATTACGCTTTTACTCTTTTTGATACTTTATCTGATGTATTAATTGAAGCTTCTTCGACTAGTTTCACACTCTCTTGTTTTCTCACCTTGTCAACTAAATGAGCAAAAGCTTCAGAGTTATTAACTGCAAGTTCGGCTAGTAGTTTCCTATCGATATTTATCCCAAGCTTAATCAGCTCTGAAATAAACTTCGAATATACTAGTCCATGCTCACGAACTGCTGCGTTGATTCTTTGTATCCATAACGCCCTAAAATCGCGTTTCTTATTTCTTCTATCGCGATAAGCGTATCTTAAAGCCTTTTCAACCTTTTCTATGCCAACTCTGTAACAATTATTTGCCCTACCCCTGTAGCCCTTAGCGAGCTTAAGGATTTTTTTATGTTTATTTGTAGTTGATGTTGCTAATTTTGCTCTTGTCATTTTACAATATTTTTATTTTAAATCTTTGAAACTAAATCTCTATAAATCAAACTCTAACATGATAATCTCTGATAATCTCGCACAGCTTTAATGCTACGTCATTAATAATTGGATACCATTCTACGCCCACTATCTCACAGTATTCGCGACACAATATATCTAATCGCATAACCTAGACCTTGAGCGGTAATTTTGTCGCCAAAAATCGACTTTTCTCCTCCCGATATCTATCCATGCTCAGGTACAAAGGCTGCCTTTTTTTTAAATTCCTAGGCTCTACTGATAGGTTCAGCAAGAAACCTAATCTCTTTTGCGCTTCTGAATTTCTGACGAGCTGCTTACGAGGTTTACCGGATTAATGCATATATCTAAATTAACATTCTAGAAGTCAGGATTTTCTAAATCAATACTTTCAATTGATAGTTTCGAGCCAAAGTTTCGATACAGTTAACAAAATCTGTATGTGGAACTAATCACTAAAAAGCTTCGGTGGTTTGTTAAGTCAAACTTTATGAATCCTAACTTGTAAATCCTACCGGTATATCTTGTAAATAAATCCTACTTAAAACCTCAACTACTCAGTTCAATACTTCAGCGCGATCCTTACAGTTCCGCCAGCAAGTTCGATCAATAAGTTCGATCAATAAGTTCCATATGGAAGGAAAAATTTTAATATGTTCTTCGCATCGCAATCTCTTATAATTGCTGTTCCCCTGAGGTTACGTATCTGAGCCTTAGTTCTCCTTCTCATAAAATGCTGCTTACCCGCCTGGGCGGCCTTCACTTTGCCGGTGGCTGTAATTTTAAATCTTTTCTTTACGGCAGATTTAGTTTTTAATTTAGGCATTTTTCACTCTTGCTTTAAACTAGTAATGTTAAAATATTTACAAATCTCTAAAATCCAGTAGATAATACTATATCACAAATTTTATCTAAGCATAATGAAACTTAACAACGATCATACAGGCATCTGTAAGACTTCTCTATCTAATACTTCTATGCTGTAAATACTAGGCTCGATATGTGCATTAAATCTATACACAACAGAATATATCAGCAAAATTCTTTAGATAAAATTCTTTGAATAAGTTAGCTTCGGATAATATTAAATATTCTTGACAGCTATTATTAATCTAAATTGATCCTTTTGTCAAGCTCCCAAGTCCAAGTAATTTTAAAATAGGAGCAGAAATAAAAATTGATGAGTATGTACCAGCCAATATCCCGAAGAAAACAGTCATGCTAAAGCTTTTTAACTCACTGCCACCCCAAATAATTAACGCAAGATTTGCTATTAAAGTTGTAAAAACAGTCATAGTCGTTCTTGATAATGTTTCATTTGTACTCAAATCTATAATAGATTCTATGTTTTTTTTACTATATCTCCGTAAATTTTCCCTTATACGATCATATATAACAACTGAGTCATTAACAGAATATCCTATAACAGTTAGAATCGCTGCAATGCTACTTAGAGAGAAGTCTAGCTGAGTAATGGCAATAAACCCAAAAGTAATAATTGCATCGTGGATAAGCGCCACTAAGACTCCTACCCCAAACTGCCATTCAAATCTAAACCAAACGTAAATCATTACGGCTATAAAACAAAGTAAAAGCGCTTTTACACCTGATAAAATTAGGCCATAACCAACTTGAGGACCAACGAAATCTATCTTACGAAATTCTAGTTCATTTTTTGACACATTCTTAAGAGCTAGTTTAATAGAACTTGTTGTTTTGGATATATCAGAGTTAGTACTAGAACACCCCACTCTAATCATTATATTTTTATCATTTTCGAGTGTTTGTATTGAAACATCTCCTATGTCTAACTTAAGAAGAGCAGATCTCATGACGCCTAGGTCTAATGGTTCATTTGATCTTGCCTCTATTACAATTCCGCCCGTGAAATCTATTCCGAAATTTACTCCATAAACATATGTAGCAAACAAGCTTAGGATGGAAAGAAAAATGGAAAAAGCAAATGAGAATTTTCTGATTCTCATGAAAGGAAACGATGTATCGTCACTTATCATTCTCAGAGGATATAACTGCATATTTATGAATATATTTTTTTGTGCAATAATATTTGTTTTTTGAGCGTTTGCAAGTTTGTTTATTATTTTTAGAGAGGCGAACAAGAGTTCCATAACTTGATCAAATATATTTTTGCATGTATAAAATAATTCAAATCAAATGGATATTTTCTTGAAAGATGCTATATCGACAAATAAACATAAAGTCACTTTAGAAAAAACCCGAAAAGAGGGACTTATAAGACCAGGGCTAATAATTGCACTTGGAACATTTATCTCAAGGATATTTGGCCTAGCAAGAGAGCTAGTTTTGGCAAATTTCTTTGGAACAAGCTTTTATGCTGATGTTATAAATACTGGCTTAAAATTTCCAAACCTTTTTAGAAGAATATTTGGTGAAGGAGCATTATCTGCAGCATTTGTTCCAATTTATTCCGCAGGGCTAACTAAAGACAAAACTCATGCTTGCAAATTTTTATCTCAGGTATTTTTTTTGCTATTATTAGCTCTTATAATAATTACTATTATACTTGAATTATTGATGCCTCAGGTTGTTTTAATTACTACACCGGGCTTTTTTGCTGATAGTATAAAATATGAATTAGCAATTCTAACATGCAGAATTACTACGCCGTATTTAATTTTTATCTGTTTAGCGGCTTTACTGGGCGGAGCGCTTTCAGCGCATCGGAAGTTTGGTGCATTCGCATTTGCACCAATTATTTTAAATATTTGCGTTATCATTTGCTGCTTACTTGGAGATTCGGATTATTCTAAAACTATATTTGTATCATTTGGAATATGTGTAGGAGGCATAATACAGCTAGCATTTTTGCTCATAGCCAGTAAGAATATCATTAGCTTAAGTTTTTTTGGACGTGGTCGCGTAATACAAGAAGTTTTCATCTTTTTAAAAAATATGTTTCCTGCTTTAGTTAGTAATGGATCCGGACAGATTAATATTTTTTTTTCGCACATCATGGCCAGTTTTATTCCTAGTGCTATTTCCATACTTTCGTACGCAGAAAGAATATATCAATTCCCACTTGCGCTTATTGGCATTTGTCTTGGAACTATATTATTGCCAGAGCTTTCTAAGCTATACGCAAAGAAAGAAACTACAAGGGCCGTAGAACTTCAGTATAACATAATAATATTCGGTCTTATTTTATCCGTTGGAACTATGGCGGGATTAATATCACTTGCACATCCGCTAATACATGTCATTTATGAAAGAGGGGCTTTTGTAATCGATGATACAGCAAAAACCTCAGTAACAATTTCTATTTTTGCATTAGGGCTTCCAGCCTATGTGCTAGTCAAGATTCTAACGCCAATTTTTTATGCAAAGCTTGACACAAAGACGCCCATGAAGGTTAGTTTAATGACAATAGCTATAAATTGCACACTTAATGTACTTTTTGTTTTTTGTGGAATTGGGTATATTGGTATTGCCCTAGGAACGTCACTCGCTGCATGGGCAAACGTATTTATGCTGTATTTTTTTTGTAGAAAGTTAAAAATAAAAATTACAGGCAAATCTATTTTGAGAGACGTTATATTAATTTTATTATGCTCTGGAATTATGTCTATTATACTCTTAATTATGTCTTTACAGCTAAAGAGTTTAATATATTCTAGTCATTTGATAATCAAATGTATGGTGCTGTTATTTTTGATACTTATCGGATCGATATTATTTTTGAGCTCTTGCTTTTTGAGCGGCGTAAATTTTTTAAAAAACCTACAATTTAGGTATTATAACAAATTTCAGAAAAATTAAACCTGAACAAATGAATTTTATGGCAAGCATACACAGGCTTATGAATACCTCCAAACAGGCAAGACCCGAGAAATTCATTTAGATCATTTGATTTGATCATTTAACAATCGGATTTGGTATAATTATTCAATTAAATATGTAGAATATGCTTGCTCTTGGTATAGAATCTAGCTGCGATGATAGCGCTGCAGCAATCGTTGGGTTTGATAAAAAAATTCACGCAAATATTGTCTTGTCTCAAGTTAAGGAGCACATGCCTTACAGAGGGGTTGTACCAGAAATAGCTTCTCGCGCTCATATGAATTATCTAGATTTTGCGGTGAAGCGAGCGCTGCTCGAGGCTAATATAAAATTATCTGATATATCGTGCGTTGCAGCAACGGGCGGGCCGGGTCTTATAGGCGGCGTGATTGTTGGTACAATGTATGGCAAAACCATAAGCTCAGTCATTAAAAAACCATATATAGCAGTAAACCACCTTGAAGGACACGCACTTACTATAAGACTTTGCTCTGATATTTCTTTTCCATATTTGTTACTGTTAATTTCAGGCGGACATTGTCAGTTTGTAATAGTTAATAATGTTAGGCAATATAGTATCATAGGACAAACACTTGATGATGCTGTCGGCGAAGCTTTTGACAAAGTCGCCAAAATGCTCGGGCTTACTTACCCTGGAGGTCCTTTAGTTGAGGAGTATGCAAAAAAAGGTGATCACAAAAAGTTTAAACTTCCATTGCCTTTATGCGATAGAGCTGGGGCAGACATGTCTTTCTCTGGGCTAAAAACCTCTGTTAGAAATATAATCGAAGCCGAAAAAGACATATGCGATCAATTTATCGCGGATATTTGCGCATCATTCCAGGACACTATTTACAAAGTACTTGAATTTAAGATTCAAGAGGCTATGCGTATTTACGAACAAAAAAATGCAAAAAAAAATATAGTAATAGCTGGCGGCGTTGCCGCAAATAAATACTTATCAGTGGGACTTGCAAATTTTGTTAAGACAAGAGGATACAAGCTTCACTTTCCACCAGGCAATTTATGCACTGATAATGCCGCAATGATTGCCTGGGCAGGCATTGAGAATATGAAGCAAGGATTTAAAACGAATCTTAATTTTTGCCCAATGGCCAGGTGGCCACTTGATACACTGGACTTAGACACATAAATACGAGCCGACTTTTTAAATACTTATCATAAAGCTCGCCTTCGGCCTAGCTACCATACTTCCTTGCTTGAGCTTAGTATTATTAATTCCTGGACCCAGTATTCCACATACAATTACACTATAATTAAGATCTAGTATTTTCTAATAGACCTCTCCTAAAAACTCTACTCCTAGAGGCAATTGCGCCGCCCGCACAATTATAGTAGAATCCTCACGAGCCTCATGTACGCTGTGGTTTTGCGCTCCGCCTGCGCCAGCTACTTGCCCGCCAGGAGCGAGTTTCCGAGGAGTCCTAATTTCTTAAACTCCTCTAGACTTATACCAAATCTCTAGAATTAATAATACTAGAGATTTGGTATAAGACTGTTATTTACAAATTTCTTCCATAAGTATTTTATGAGAAGCTATTTCTTTGTCAGTGGGCTCTATTATTTTTAAATCTTTACCGTAGTATGTTTTTTTCTGGCTTATAGAAGATTCTTCTGTTTTTGCAGTCACCTGCACCTGGAATTTTATTTGCCTTCCGCCGGTTAGCTCTACATAAACTTCTGATAAAAGCGCAGCGTCTTTTAATGCTCCATGATATGCTCTATGTGAATTGTCTATTTTGAATCTCTTACAAAGAGCATCAAGGCTATTTCTTTGACCGGGGAATAGTTTACGCGCCATAATTAATGTATCTATGGCATATGACGGATCTATCGTTGAAAGATTTAAAAGATTGAGCTCATGATTAATAAAACTCATATCAAAACCTGCATTGTGAATAACGAGCGGAGATTGTGCAATAAAATCAATAAATTCTTCCGATATATCTTCGAACTTTGGTTTATCCTTTAGATATTCAGTTGAGATACCATGAACTTGATACGCTTCCATTGGCACGTCCCTTTCGGGATTTATGTAATAATGAAACTGACGTCCCGTCAGGATCTTATTATACATCTCGAGCGCACCAATTTCGATGATTCTATGACCAGTTTTTGGGTCTAGACCTGTGGTTTCAGTATCAAGTATAATCTCTCTCAATTCTTTGTCTTCGTTAATTTGTAAAGTTAATATTCTTCCTAAAATGTCTTACAATAATAGGTCTGATACTTTAACTATAGGGTTTAGTAGTAATTTTCGCGCATCAGACCACTCATAATGTCAGTAGTAAGACTAAGTCCTGTTATACCAAATCCCATTTTTAAGTACTACTTCGTCGCTCGTCACTCACCTAGCATGTAGTAGGCTTCGCTCCTCGCTCCTAGTATTATTTAATCTGGGATTTGGTATTATACTTCCACGCATAACCTGGCGCCTTAAGTGGCAATTTTGTCGTCAAAAATTGCTTCCTCTTCTCAAATAGTTTATCTATGTTCAGTTATAACGCTGCTTTTTTCTAAAAATTCCTAGACTCTACTTATAGATTATGCTAGTAGGTCTATTGTAAATGATCAAATTCAATAGACCTCTCCTAAAAACTCTACTCCTAGAGGCAATTGCGTTGTCGCCTTGGAGTTCAAATCCTCACGTACCTCACGTACCTCATGTACGCCGCGGTTTTGCGCTCCGCCTGCGCCTAGCAGTAGTCCCCCAGGAGCTAAGTTTTTCGAAGAGGTCTAATGATCAAATTAAATGATCAATAAGCATTGCAGGTAAACTCGCCTGTAAACTCGCCTGTCAACACGCATTTATAAAAGCTAAAGCAGGCTCGCCATAAAATTCATATGTCAGGTTTAATGCTATAGATCTGGTATTACTTTAATCATATTCCCAAGTAAAATCAAGATAAGAAAAATATATTTTCGCATACTCAAGTGCATAAAGGCTCATTGCTCTGCCGCATATCACTCTGAACTCGAGAGATCCGCCGATATCGGACTTAATCTGCTCTTTTTGCATGCTTTTCCGAGCGCATGTTCCAGCTGCTAGCGAGTTTTTCGAAAAAGTTTTTTTATTCTGTTATCTAATACCTTTGACGAACAAAAATAGTGCGCACAAAATCACGAAAATATGTATTAAAATTATTATAGTAGTCATAAAAATTGATGTATTACAGTTGTTACTACGCCCCAAATCACCAGATCCTCAATTTCTCCAATTATAATATCTTTGTAATTTGGGTTTTCTGCTACTAGCTTTACAAGCCCCTCCTTTTTGTATAGCCGCTTAACGGTCAGTTCCGAATTAACTGCGGCTATAACTATTTTGTTGTGGCGTGGCTCTAAGCTCCTATCCACAACTAAAATATCTCCATTATTTATTCCAGCTCCTATCATTGATTCTCCTGTAACTCTTACAAAAAAGCTTGAAGCTGGCCTCTGAATTAAATACTCATTTAAGTTCAACCTTGTGTCCATATAGTCATCGGCTGGGGATGGAAATCCAGCGGCTACCTTACCAGAATATAGAGGCAAAGAATGAATATTATTTTCATTTGCAAAAGAATTATCTCCGATGATACTACGATTGCCAATCTCATCGAGATCTTTAATGGATTTTTTTGCAAAACTACCACTTATGCCTATTGAATTATAAGACCCGAGTATAGTAATATTAGTACCTTTAAAGAATTGGTCACGTATTTGTGATTGACGCATAGAATGATTGTTCATATTGGCAAAATCTGAAGCTATTCCACTTACTGGCACTTTTTCAGAATGTATCTCACTTTCCTGTTTTACAGACGATCTGATAAAATGATCTATCACTTCTATCATATCGACTGGAACTCTTATAGGCTTTGTGGTGCATGAGTATTTGCCTATACCTTTGGGTCTACCAGCGCCCTCTCTTTTTCCGCCTCTTTTTTTCATGATAGAAATTTTTTTGCTTGACATAAAGATTATTGTACATTATTCATACTGGCTGTCAACATCTTTTTTGACTTTTTAAAAAAATGATTAGATTTCTTGATTGACTAGATTATGAACTTAGATTTTAATATGTAAACTTTGCTAATAATATTCCAAACCACAGCCAAACCACATACTCCAAAAAAAACATGTCAAAAAAAACCCTTGGAAAAATTTTATTGAAAAATATTAAGGCAGGTTTATTACTAATACAAAATCCAAGAAATAAATAATATTAGGAGAGACGAGTGAACCTCACTCTATACTGGCAACAAAGATGACAGAAGAAAGAATCGAAAATGGGATTTAGTAACGCACAAAATACTGCCTGCAGCACATAATTACAATCCAAAGTTGACGCTCGATCTCGCGCTTGATTAAGCCGCGCGAATCGTCATCAACAAAACGTAGACAATAAAACTATTTGACATTTTTACTAATATGTTATTATTTGGAATTTATACTTTAATATTTTTTTACTCACAAATGGTGAACGCAGTGGATGTACCAACAGAAAACAAAGGCGAACAGGATATGATTACTATCCTGAGAGACGCTGTAAACAAAAGCCCTATATTAGCTTCAAAGAATATCACTATTGGTGCAGGTACCTCTGGACTAAACGCATTCAGAACAAATATTCATAATACAACCTTAGAAACTCAGCATTACTCTATAAAGCTTAAGTCTTCTGTAGACCAAACTGCAGAAAAGAATCTAAAACATACACTAGATAAACAAGCAAGGATTTTACTTACATGGCAATGGCTTGATGGTATGTCTGAGCTCAAAAATGTAATCATTATAGTGCCAGCGCATGCCCTAGATGAAAGATTTGAAGCTTTAAGACAAAAAAATGTAAATTTAATAGAGACTGACGGTGTACTACATACTCGAACCAGAGAAGAGGTGCTAAATTCCAATAGCGACTCAATAGCAGATAACATTTCTATTGTAGTTATGCTTCCAGGGGATACGCAGCAGGAAGATGGTTCATGGAAGTTATATAATGCAGAGATGGCGACTGAGCTTATTCAAAATTTGCCAAAATCTGCAATACTCATACTAAATGGACCAAGAACTGGCAAGTTTGTTAGTTCGGCAAATGGATTAATGCAGGATGGTAAAGCACATAGAGATGGTATAGATTATATCACTGCGCTTGTAGCTAAATATAAAGAAGAAGTTGGAGCGAGCTGGGACATCAGAGACTTTAAGTACGGGCACGAAAGTATATGGAGGGCTGCGTTAAAGTTCTGCCTAGAACATGAGAATGTAGCTCTTATTTTACCCGGTGAATCAACCAGTATGATTTCAGAAGCTTTATCACTTGGGCTAAAACCTATTTTATACTCGCATACAGCGATGACAAACTCTTCACGCATTTACGTTAATGGTTTAATTGATAACGGAAGAGCAATTGCATACGAGAATTTTTATCATTCGAGCGCAGATAACTCTGGCGTAAATACGCATCTAGGAGATCACAATAACTACCACCAGGATTCTCCACCAAATGCTATTTTAGGAGTAGTCGAACAGCTAGAGTCTATATATATAGAATAGGTGATACCAAATCTATGAATTATAAATATCTATGAATTAAATTATGCTAGTAGAAGCAAAAAAAGAGTGCCGCACTTACTTCGGCAAGAGGGGAACTATTCGTAATGCCAAATTCCAGATTAAACTCTACATATGAATTTCAGGGCGAGATAGCTTTTATAAAAAGTTGCGTACGGCTTAGTTTAGCTGCAATTCGTTTGGTTGATTTAAAAATGGGATTTAGTATAATACCGAATCTCTAGAATTAAATAATACTAGGAGCAAGTCACGAAGCCTACTCTCGTGTAAGCCTTTAGCGACGAGCTAGAAACAAGTACTTAAAATGGGATTTAGTATAACACCAAATATCATGGAAATAAACAATACTAGAACCGAGTAAAGAGACCTACCATATTTTAGTTCAAACCCTCGCTAGAAGAAACTAGACCTCCATGCATACACTGTAAGTAGAGCCTAGGAATTTTTAGAAAAAAAGGCTTAGCTACCTAAACATAGGTAAACTGTTAGACCTATCCATAAACTCGCTTACTTGCGAGCTAGTAGGAGGCAGCGCGCAGGAAGCGCGAAAACCGCAAGGAGTAACATAGAGGAAAGGTACGTGAGGATCCTTTTACCTTTGCGAGCACGAAGCAATTGCCTCTAGGAGTAGAATTTTGGAAGAGGTCTATTGTAAGATAATTCTAATATATGGCTTTGAGGAGCAAAAAGCAATATACTCCTCTTTTGAAACTCTTCTTTCGCAGACAAGTAAATAGAGAAGTGATAGGACCATATGGCAACGAAAAGACTGAAATGAACAATTGCATGAGGATCTCTTTCTTTTTGGGTTGGCACATCAATTCTCAAATTGAAAGCAAAGCGTCGAGTGAAGTCTAATTTTTGACGACAAAATTACCACTCGAAGCAGAAGGTTATGCGCGGGAGGTCTGGTAGTTAAGCTTAGAATTTGATATAATAGCGGACTATGTAAAAACGCCTACTTTATACCCTTTAAGAAATGACTAACATATACTTAAACGGGACTTGAGTACATGAGGACGCATATTCAACAGAGCATATGCATGATAAATTAACATCACAAAAGCAAAAAGCAATTTTTGCAGTATGGTCTATACATAATAAATTTAGGACTAAGTAATGATGATCATGAAGTCTAACAAAGCCGGTATAGCTCAGTTGGTAGAGCAACACATTCGTAATGTGTGGGTCGGGGGTTCGAATCCCTTTTCCGGCACCAGAATTTAAAAATCTGAGATCAAACAAAGAAGTCTTGCTGAATTTTACCTAAAAGAGACGAGCAACGACTGAATGAGTTCAAAAATTGGATTGGAGATTACGTAATACCAAATCCCATTTTTAAGTACTTGCTTCTAACTCGTCGCTAAAGGCTTACACGAGAGTAGGCTTCGTGACTTGCTCCTAGTATTATTTAATTCTAGAGATTTGGTATAACATCATGGGAAAGTTTGGGATTAGAGAACATAAAATAGACCTCTTTCAAAACTCTCTCTAGGCAGAGAAGTCCTAGGAGCATGCGGAACGAAAAGACCGAAGTGTACATAAATGGCGCATGAGGATCTCTTTCTTTCGCGCGGGCACAGCAATTCTCAAGCTAAAAAAAGCTGCGAGTGAGGTCTAATTTTTGACGACAAAATTAGGTTATACAAAAGAGAAGAAATATGAAATTACTAACTAAATTAATTATGGTATTATTGATGCTATCTGATATTCAATTAGCTATAGCAAACGGCTCGTTTATTACACTTGCAAGCGCTAACGAGGTACTTTTATTCTTAAAAAAGTTGCCAAAAGATTCAATTATTTTTGTGGATGTTGATGATACGATTATTACCCCGGTCTCCAAAACTTTTAGGAAGGAGCCATATAATAAACTCATCGATGAAATAAAAAAAGAAAGGAGCAAGTACGAGAATTACGAGGAGATCATTAGTAACTGGAGACTTCAAAGAAAAGTTATGCTAGTCGATCAGGACTGGCCTGATACATTACTAAGACTTAAAATCAAATATAAAGTTTATGGACTAACAAAAATGGATCATGGTAAATTTGGAAATATTTCTTCTATGGAAAAGTGGCGTTATGAAGAGCTAAAGTCCTTAAACATAGAATTTTCAAATAATGAGTTAATACCTCCATCAGTAGATGACTCCGCTTTTTTCAAAGGTATTTTCTTTGCAGGATCTAATACAAAAAGCGAAACATTGTTGTATTATTTAAAATATCTTAACGCTTCTACTTATGTAATGATAGATGATCGACCAGAACATTTAGAAGATATTCGGAAGTTCTGCGAAAATAATTCTATTAAATTTATTGGGATCTTGTACAAAGGTATGGATAGATTTACTGATTCTCCAGATCCTGATGTAGCCTTGTTTCAAAAAAAATATCTTATCCAAAACGCGCAGTGGATAGAAGATGACGAAGCAAAAGAACTCGCGGCCAAGTCATCACATTAACACCTCCTAAAGTTTCATTTTGTAAAATAAAACTTTAGTTAAAAGTAATAAATTTGATTAAATACTTGACTAAATTAAGACAATTGCTATACTGAATTCTTTAAGTTCAATCCTAAATCTCGGGATATGGTATTATTGACTATTTTTGCTTAAAGGAATAAGAAAAATCTGTTAATTATTACTGATTAAAGCGATTGATTAAGCGATTTAAAAGTTACATTTTCCAGTCATTTTCTCAAAGCGACCTGAGAATATTGACTTGAGAATATTGCACCAAATCCATAAGTTAAAAAAGATCAGACATCTCTGCATAACCTATAAGTAGAGACCGGGAATTTTAAGAAAAAGAAGCTGATTAAAGAAGCAAACGTGAGCTATTCCTTTGGGAACAAGAAGCATTTTTGAGGGCAAATTCGACTACATAGTTACCATCACAGGAGAAGTTTATGATAGGAGGGCTATTATAAAGTAAGTCAATTTGGCTACAAAATGTTTGATAAGACCCGTGCTAGTAGCAATTAGTAAAAAATAGGTTTGGCATTGGCTATAAATATAGTTAGCAAGATGTAGATACAGGATTTAAAAAAATCAAGAAACCGAAGAAACCAAATAAGGAACAAAAAAATGACTACAAAAAAAGAAGATGAAATTCAAAACAAAAACCACGCATATGAATGGTCCGTCGCGGCAATCCAGAATACGTTAGCATTTGCTGCGCCATATGTATTAGCAGTCACAGCTACAGCTGCGGTAATAATTTACCATAGTTACAATTTAGCAAAATCAGAGTCATTGAATCTTGTTGATGCGACTCAAACGAATGGCGACATGTTTAATGAAGCTGTAAGCCATGTTCTGCCAGGATACGTAATGGCCATCGCACCCTTACCCGCCATACTTATTGGCTGGCCTATTATATCAGCTATTTCAGGGGCTCTTTATGATTTTGTAATTGATACATTTACAAGTTCAGAAGATACAAAGATTAGTGATATTACAGGTGAATCTGTTGAGCTTACGGCTGATATTTTTGCTTAATAAAAGTAACCAGTACCAAGTTTCAAATTAAATAAATCCAAGATTTAAGTAGCGTTGGAAGTAGATAGAAGCAGTTAGAATTAGCTCAACAACTATTATGTTATAACAAATCTCTAGAATTAAATAATACTAGAGATTTGTTATAAGTCCGAAGGATTTGTTGGACCTGCTTAGTAGAGTGAATAAAGTAAAAATTAACGGAATTTGGCATACCTCAGAAATTAACTCCAAGACAAAGAAGCTAATCGCGCATCTAAATATTCCTGTTACGTAGTTATTACAGAAGTTTGGGTTAATTTATCTGTCGTGTACTGGGCCAAAAGCTATACCCACATATTTATATATACCTTGCGCACAAGCCCTGCCCTAAAATTCATATGAAGAGTTTGATCCCTAACTTCCTTGAATAAATAGGTCACAGTTACAATAAATATCCTTAAATACGCCTTAATGGGCGTTTTTTTATTGCATCTCGTTGTTACGTATAATATTATGTTTACGTAACAACGAGATACATATGAAAACACCAA